>CALXYG010000019.1 GCA_944392885.1 uncultured Clostridia bacterium | reverse complement strand
AGCTTACAAATGTAATATGACGGATATTCATGCAGCAATCGGACTGGCACAACTAAAAAGATATCCAAATTTACTTGCTAGAAGATATGAAGTTATTAGAAAATATAATGAGGCATTTAAAGAATTGCCAGTACAAGTTTTGCCGCACATAACAGATAATGCGATTTCATCAGGACATTTATACATAGTAAGGGTGAATAATATTACAGAGAAAAATCGTAATGATATTATTAATAAAATGGCTGAAAAAGGTATAGCTACAAATGTGCACTACAAACCATTACCAATGCTTACAGCATATAAAAATTTGGGATTTAAAATAGAAGATTATCCAAATGCATATGATTTTTATCATAATGAAATTACATTACCATTGTATAGCAAATTAACAGACGAAGAAGTAGAATATGTTATAGAAAATTTTATAAATATCATAAAGGAGTATAATTTATGATACTCAAGAGATTTGAAAAACTACCTAAAAAAATGCAAAATAATAATGTAAAAGTATATTATGACATTTTAAAAAAGAAAAAAATAAGCTTAATATCAAAAAGAATATTTGACATAGTAGTTTCTATTATTTTACTTATTATATTATTGCCATTTTTTTGTGTATTGGCCATTATAATAAAAATTGATTCTAAAGGTCCAGTCTTTTATACACAAGAAAGAGTAACACAATATGGTAGAAAATTTAAGATTTTTAAATTTAGAACGATGGTACAAAATGCAGATAAAATAGGAAGCTTGATAACAATTGGAAAAGATCCAAGAATTACTAGAATAGGAACTAAAATAAGAAAATTAAGATTGGATGAAGTTCCACAATTAATAAATATATTAATTGGTGACATGTCTTTTGTAGGAACTAGGCCAGAAGTAACAAAATATGTTGAAAAATATACAAATGAAATGATGGCAACTTTATTAATGCCAGCAGGAGTTACATCTAAAGCAAGTATAGAATTTAAAAATGAGGATGAAATAGTTAACGAATATTTAAATAAGGGCGAAGCAGTAGATGAGATATATGTAAAAAGAATACTACCCAAGAAAATGAAATGGAATCTGGAATATATAAAAGAGTTTAATTTTATAGATGATATAAAACTTTGTATAAAAACATTAATAAAAACAATAAATTTAGAAAGGATAAAAAATGTCGACTTTAAATGATATAGCATTTGCTATGAGAAAATTTCCTAGAATTAAAAAATTTTTAAAAGTTACTTATCAGTATATTGGGTATATATTAAGTGATAAAAAAACACAACCACAAACATTAGTTCAAATATCCGATGATAAAGTAGCTCATATGTTTGGATATTATGATAAATGTCCATGGAACAAAGATGAAGATAAAATAATATTTATGGAAGCAAAAAATATTAATAAGAATGTAGCATCTATAGTAAATACAAATCTAATTATTAAAGATTTAAAGACAAAGCAAGAAAAAATAATTGGAGCAACAAAATGTTGGAATTCACAACAAGGGTGTATGTTACAATGGATGGGACCGGATTTTAACTCTAAAATAATATATAATGACTATATTGATAATGAATTGAAGAGTATAATTTATAATATTAATACAAATGAAAATACAATTATAAATACGCCTATTTATGATATTGATGCAAATGGGAAATATGCTTTTACTCTTGATTTTTATAGATTACATCGTTTAAGACCACGGATATGGCTATTGTAATAAAGAGGATATGACAAAAAATCAAAAAGTACCAGAAGGTTATTGCATTTGGAAAATTAACATGGAAACACAGGAAAAAGAAGGTATTATTACATATAAACAGCTTGTTGAAATACAATCAAAAGAAACCATGAAAGAAGCAGAACATAAGGTAAATCATATTATGATAAATCCATCAGGCAATAGAATTATGTTTTTACATCGATGGATAAAAAATGGAGTTAAATATACTAGATTACTAACATGTAATTATAATGGAGAAGATTTATATATTTTATTGGATGACGATATGGTTTCGCATTGTACTTGGAAAGATGATGAAACAATACTATGTTGGGCAAAGAAAAAAAATATTGGAAACAGGTACTTTTTATTAAAAGATAAGACAAACCAATTTACAATAATTGGAGATGGAAAACTGACTGTAGATGGGCATCCAGGCTATAGAAAACAAGGGGACATATTTGTAACAGATACTTATCCGGACTTCAAAAGAAAACAAAAATTATATTTATATAATGAAAAAACAAATAACTTAGTTCAAATTGCTTCAATTTATTCTAATATAAAGTATAGAAACGATTGTAGATGTGATTTGCACCCGAGATGGAACTATTCTGGTACGCAAATATGTTTTGATGGGGCGCAGAAAAAGAAAAGGCAAGTGTATGTGATTGCTGTAGGTGAGAAAATTGGATGAAATAGAAATTACAGCAATGATAGTAGTAAGAAATGAAGAAGAATATATAAAGATTAGCTTACAGTCATTATTGGAACAAGATTTTCCACAAAGTAAATATGAAATTATTATTGTAGATGGAGAATCAACAGATAAAACTAGACAAAATATAGATACTGTTTTAAAGGAATATCAAGGAGTAACTAAAGTTAATATCATAAATAACCCTAGAAAATTGTTAGCAAGTGGTTGGAATATTGGAATTCGAAAAGCAAGGGGAAAATATGTAATTAGAATTGATGCACATGCAAAAGCAAGTAACAATTTTTTAAAGGAAAGCCTAAAAACAATAAAAAATTTACCAGAAGATGTAGCTTGTGTTGGAGGAAGGTTGATATCAGTTACATTGGAAAATAGTGATAAAACGATTAGTAAGGTATTATCTTCTCCATTTGGAATTGGAAATTCTAAATTTCGCTATGCTGATAAAGCACAATATGTAGATACAGTTGCATATGGGTTATATAAAAAAGAAATTTTCAATAAAGTGGGTTATTTTGATGAAACATTGGAAAGAAATCAAGATAATAATATGCATAATCGAATTCGAATGGCTGGTTATCACTTTTATTTTAATCCAGAAATAACTTCATACTATTATGTTAGAAGTTCCTTAAAGAAAATGTTAAAACAAGGATTTTTAAATGGAAAATGGAATATTATTGTATTTAGACAAGATAAGAAGAGTTTATCGTTACGTCATTTAATCCCATTACTATTTGTAATTAGTTTAATATGTTTAGGTTTACTTACTTTTGTTAATATATGGTTTGTCTATATAATAATAATTGAGTTATTATTGTACTTTATATTAGCTATAGTTTTTGCTCTACAAAAAACAAAAAATATATTAGAAATAGTTAAGATGCTAATGTACTTTTTTATGTTCCATTTTGCTTATGGACTAGGGTCTTTAATATCAATATTAAAAAAAGGAGAAGAAAGAACATGAATATTTATGAAAATTTATTAAACAAAAAAACAAAATTATCTCTAGTAGGACTAGGATACGTAGGAATGCCAATTGCGGTGGCCCTTGCAAAAAAAATTAAAGTAGTAGGATTTGATAATAATTCTAAAAAAATTGAGTTATATAAACAAGGAATAGATGTTACAAATGAAGTTGGAAATGAGGCATTAAAACAAACAACAGTAGATTTTACAGATGATGAAACAAAATTACAAGAAGCAAGATTTCACATTGTTGCAGTTCCTACTCCAGTAAGAGCAGATCATATTCCTGATTTATATCCATTAGAGTCTGCAAGTACAATTCTAGGAAGAAATCTAAAAAAGGATTCTATTGTTGTATATGAATCAACTGTTTATCCTGGAGTAACAGAAGAAGTGTGTGTACCAATTCTTGAAAAAGAATCAGGATTAAAATGTGGAGATGATTTTAAAGTCGGATATTCACCAGAAAGAATTAATCCAGGAGACAAAGTTCACAGATTAGAAACAATTACAAAAATTGTTTCGGGAATGGATGAAGAAACATTAGAAGAGATTGCTAAAATTTATGAACTAGTAGTAGAAGCTGGTGTTTATCGAGCTGAATCAATTAAGGTTGCAGAAGCAGCAAAAGTAATTGAAAATAGTCAAAGAGATATTAATATTGCATTTATGAATGAACTTTCTATTATTTTCAATAAAATGGGACTTGATACACAAGCGGTATTAAAAGCAGCAGGAACAAAATGGAATTTTTTAAATTTTTATCCTGGACTAGTAGGTGGGCATTGTATTGGAGTAGATCCATATTATTTAACCTATAAAGCAGAGCAATTAGGATATCATTCACAAGTAATTTTATCAGGTAGACGTATTAATGATGATATGGGCAAATACGTAGCTGAGAATACAGTAAAAAAACTAATACAAACAGATAAAAATATTCGACTTGCTAAAGTAGCTATTTTAGGTATGACTTTTAAAGAAAATTGTCCTGATACAAGAAATTCAAAAGTAGAAGATATTATTAAAGAATTAAGAGAATATGAAATAGAACCTGTTATCGTAGATCCCGTTGCAGATAAAGAAGAGGCAAAAAAATTATATGGTGTTGAAATACAAGATATGTCAGTTTTACAAGAATTAGATGCACTTATTATCTCAACAAGCCATGACGAGTTCAAAAAAATAACAATGGAACAATTTAATAAAATGTTTAAAGATAAAAAAATTATTATTGATGTAAAAGGAATTTTGAACAAAAAAGAATACGAAGAGGCGGGATATAATTATTGGAGGTTATAATATGGGATACCAAAATTTAAAATTCGAAAAAGACACAGTATTTTTAGTAACGGGTGGAGCAGGGTTTATCGGTTCAAACATTTGCGAAGCAATTTTAAATATGGGTTGCAAAGTAAAATGTTTGGACAACTTATCAACAGGTAAACAGGAAAATGTCGACTTATTTATTAATAATCATGACTATCAATTTATAAAAGGGGATATTACAAACTTTGAAACCTGCATGGATGCTTGCAGTGGTGTGGATTATGTATTAAATCAAGCAGCATGGGGTTCAGTTCCTAGGAGTATCGAAATGCCATTATATTATGAAAAAGTTAATATAGGTGGAACATTAAATATGTTGGAAGCAGCAAGACAAAATAAAGTAAAAAAATTTGTATATGCATCTAGTTCATCTGTTTACGGGGATAGTCAAACACTTCCAAAAGTAGAGGGAGAAGAAGGAAATTTATTATCACCTTATGCTTTAACTAAAAGAGTAGATGAAGAATATGCAAAACTCTATAAGAAATTATATGGATTAGATACTTATGGATTAAGATATTTTAATGTATTTGGTAGAAGACAAGATCCGGATGGAGCTTATGCAGCTGTTATTCCAAAATTTATAAAACAATTATTACATAATGAAAGACCAACTATAAATGGAGATGGAAAACAATCAAGAGATTTTACTTATATAGA
>CALXYG010000018.1 GCA_944392885.1 uncultured Clostridia bacterium | reverse complement strand
CAAGGGATTTTCGATTTATCTTTTCTAAGTACAATTCCAAATTTAGCTATAATGGCACCTAAAGATTTTAGGGAATTAGAAAATATGTTAGAGTATGCATTACAACTAAATATGCCAGTTGCTATTCGATATCCGAGAGGAGGAGAAGACAATGAAATTGTTATGCCATCTTCACAAATAGAAATTGGCAAGGCAGAGATTCTAAAAGAAGGAAAGGAACTTACTATTTTAGCTATTGGAAAAATGGTATCAAGAGCAATAAAAATATCTAAACAAATAAAATTAGAATCAGCTGTTATTAATGTTCGTTTCCTAGAGCCGATAGATAAAGAGTTAATTATTCGATATGCTAAAGAAACGAAGGGAATTGTTACAATAGAGGATAATATTATTGTAGGAGGGCTAGCAGATAGTGTGCAAAGGATATTGCGTGAAGCAGGACTACATACTAATTTGAAATGCTATGCTTATCCTAGACAATTTATTAAGCAGGCAAATGTAAGTGAAATTGAGGATATTTATGGGCTTACTGCTGAAAAAATAGTAAAAGACATTGAAAATTGGCATAGCCAGTTATATAATAAAAGTGCTAATTAATTTGGAGGTAAAAATGAATAAAACAAAAAGAAAAATATTTGAAACCTCTATGGAGTTATTTGCTAAAAAAGGTTATGATGCTACAAGTATAGAAGAGATTACTTCTATAGTTGGTGTAGCAAAAGGAACATTGTACTACCATTTTTCAAGCAAGGAAGAGATTTTTAATTTTCTTGTTGAAGAGGGAATGAAATTACTTAAAAACAGTATTGAAATAAAAACCCAGAAAGAAAATAGTTATATTAACAAATTAAAAGCAATTATTTTAATTCAAATAAAAGTTATTGTAAAATATGAAAATATCATTACTATTGTGTTAAGTCAGATATGGGGAAATGAACCAAGGAATTTGAAATGTAAAGGCTATGTATTTGAATACATTAAAACTATAGAGAAAATTGTAAAAGAAGGAATTGAAAAAGGAGAAATTATGAATGGAGATCCTGAGATAATGGCTTCTCGGGCTATTTGGACTTACCTGTTCAAGTCTTGTATACAAACTTAAAACTCAAAAGGAAATTGAAATACCCAAACTATATCATGAATTTGAAAAATCTATTTTAGAAGGATTTAAGAAGCAATAAAAACTTGATAGAAGTCTTGTATTAAAAAGCAACAAATACAGAAAATTCTAAAATATTTTGTAAAAAAAACTTGACTTTTGTAATGGCATTGTAATAAAATTGTAACGAAATAGATAAATAAAATTTACACATTCCTATTGTAGTTTTTTGTAAAAGAATGTATAATATTTTTATAGCAAAAGAAAAATACGTAGGACAAAGGAGGGTAGTTTACATGTCACTCTTTACAAAATCAGGCATAGTAAACGTAAAAATGGTAATTACGGAAGAAAAGATTTTATCAAATATTGATAAAATACAGAAAATGATTAATCCAAATAGCAAGAAACAAATTGTAGAATTGCAAGAAGACACTTATTTCAAGGATTTAATTGAATCAATAAAAACTTATTTAATTGAATATCCAAAAAAGAAAAATTTTCCTAAAAGTGTATATAAAGCTGCATATGGACTTGTAGAATATGCTACAAATCAATTTGAAGAAAATACTAAGCAAATTGAAACTTTAATTAGGGCAAGAGAAAAAAATATAAATCAAGCCGCAAGACTAAAAGAACTTTTAGAAATGGCTGAAGCTAAGGACGATGGTTGGAAAGATGAGGTAAAAAAAGCTTCTGATGAGTTTTCAGAAGATATTGTAGAGTCTCTATCTATTATTGGAAGAAATAGAACAAAAACATCTCAGAATTATGAAGATGCACTAAAGCTTGTAAATGCTAGAATTGGTAATCTAGAAACAAATTTGCACATTGAAATAGATATGGAACGCATTGAAGATCGTTCAAAAGCTTTAAGCTATATTGGGATTGAAGTAGCAGATGCATTAAAAGGAATACCAGAGCCAATAGAAGATATAGTAGAAGATTCACTGAAAACAGAGTCAACGGGAGAAACAATTGAAGAAAAACAATATATGGAAGAAACAAGATTCGAAATGAAACCTTCATTATGGCAAAGAATCAAAAACAGTAGGATAGGTAAAGCTATTAGTTATGTATTTAGAATTAAAGTAGTGCTACAAGTTCCAGCTTTGCCAGAAGGAAGAGGAGAACATAACCAATAGAAAATAAAACCAGACTATTACAGCCTGGTTTTTGTGTTTAATAAAAATAATTATGTTTAATATAGTTAGTATAATAGGAGGAAAAAATGGAAATAAAAGTATTGGCATCTACAAAAATAGGAAATATAATTAACACTGAAGAGGCAGTATATTTTTCTGGTATGTCAGCTGGAATCTGTTATATGCCAGATAAAATGGAAACCTTATTAGAACAACCACATGAAAAAGCAATCAAGAGGGCACAAAATGCAATTAAAATGGGACATCATAGCGTGTTTGATCATGTTAATTATAATTTATGTTTAACTGGAATACCTAAAATTTTAGCTATGATTTTAAATAATGAAGGTATGTATACCACATCAGAAAAATCAGCTAGATATACCAAAATGGAGCCATCGAAGCAAGAAGAAAAATTATATCTAAAATGGATTGAAATATACAAACGAGAAATTGCAAAAACATATAAAAATATTTCAGAAAAACAAACAGAAAAATTGGCAATGGAAAATGCTCGCTATTTGATTAGTATTTTTACACCAGCTACTACAATGGAATATACAGTATCATTTAGACAGCTAAACTATATAATTCATTTTTTTAAAAATTATATAGAAAAAGAAGCTGAAACAGAATTTAATAATAAATTAAAGCCTTGTCTACAAGAATTTATAGATAAAACAAAACAATTCGCAGTAGAGAATTTAAATGCAGATGCTAAGGAAAGAGAAATTTCATTATTTGCAAAAAGAGACTATGTAGAAGAATTTGGTGAGTGTTATAGTGTAAATTATAAGGGAACTTTTTCACAACTTGCGCAAGCACAAAGACATAGAACATTACGATATAAGATAGCAATAAAGGGAAATGAATTCTACATACCAGAAATAATCATAAACAATAAAGCATTAAAAAAGGAGTGGCAAAATGATATACAATCATTGAAAGAACAGTTTCCACAAGGAATGCTAATAGAGATTAATGAGAGGGGTACTGCAGAAGATTTTATTTTAAAATGCAAGGAACGACTATGTGGATGTGCTCAATTAGAGATTATGAGACAGACAAAACAAATATTAGATAAATATATAGAATATACTAAAAATAATAATGGTAATGTTTACGAATATTTAAAACAGTATCAATCAGGGGTACGTTGCCTTTTTCCTAATTTTAAATGTTCAAGTCCTTGTATTTGGGGACCAAACAGAGCTTTAGAAAGGAAAATATAAGTAAACAATAATTCGAATCCTCCCTTTTAAAACTAAAAAAAATGAACCCACAGCTTTGCTGCAGATTTATTTTTCTGGTGGGCAGGGATGGATTCGAACCATCGTACTCAAATGAGAACAGATTTACAGTCTGCCGCCTTTAGCCACTCGGCCACCTACCCATATTTTTTAAAAATAAAATGGTGCGCCCTCAAGGATTCGAACCTTGGACCCACCGGTTATGAGCCGGTTGCTCTGACCAACTGAGTCTTCCGGTGCCGGCAAGCATGGCTTATGGATACAGCAAGTCAGACGAGTATCCGTCTGTTGCGGTGGATGATAAGAACGGAGCATATACACTGATCCGCTATCTGATCGACCGGGGCCATAAGTC
>CALXYG010000017.1 GCA_944392885.1 uncultured Clostridia bacterium | reverse complement strand
TATTGCACAGAAAAATTGCTATGCAATTTTTCGCGTCGACAAATCTTTACGCTTCTTCGAGAACTTAAATATATATAGTTTAATTATATGGGTAGAGAAAAAAGTTCTCGCGAAGCGAGATTTGTCCGGAATTTATTTCTGCAATGAAATCATAGTCAGAGACTTCTTTAATTTCACATGTAATAAATTCACCTGTTATTACTTCTTTTGTATTTTTAATCCAACATACTCCATCCATATCTGGTACATCCATATAGGTTCTTGCTAAATAATATTTATTATCTTCTGTTTTGTTTTCAATCAGAGCCTTATAGGTATGCCCTATTTTTTCCTCTAATTTTGTTTTTGAAATTTCCTTTTGCATCTCCATAATCTGTCTTCTTCTTGATTTTTTAGTCATGTGATGAATTTGCTGTGGTAATTTGGCTGCTGGTGTGCCATCTTCTTTTGAATACGTAAATACCCCCAATTTATCAAATTGTATTCTTTTTACAAATTCATATAGTTCATTAAATTCTGTTTTTGTTTCTCCGGGAAATCCAACTATAAGTGATGTCCTTAATATAACATCTGGAATTTCCCTACGTATTTTTTTAATTAATTTCTCAATGCTTTCCCCATTGGTCTTGCGATTCATTCTTTTTAGAATATTGTTTGAATAGTGTTGAATTGGAATATCAAAATAGTGGCATATTTTAGAACTTTCTTTTACCACTTTTATTAATGATTCATCAATACTTTCTGGGTAAGCATATAAGAAACGTATCCATTTTAATTCAGGTATTTTTTCAAGCTCATGTAATAACTCTGCTAATCTACTTTTGCCATATAAATCAATTCCATATTTTGTAGTGTCTTGTGCAATTACTATTATTTCTTTAATACCGTCTTTTGCAAGTTTTTTCGCTTCTTTTATAATTTCTTCAAAAGGTCTACTAATATACTTGCCTCTTATCATTGGAATGGCACAATATGTACAAAAATTACTACACCCCTCAGCAATTTTTAAATATGCTGTTGTTTTCCCTGTAGTAAGCACTCTGGTTTCATAATCAAATACATCATTTTGTGGCTCGGAATTTTGCAATAACTTATCAATTTTTAACCATAAATTATCATATTCTTCTAGGCTAATCCACAAATCGACTTCTGGAATTTCTTTTATTAATTCTTCCCTATAGCGTTTTACCAAGCATCCTATTACTATTAAATATTTGCAATTTCCTGTTTTCTTGTAATTTGCCATTTCTAAAATGGTATTAATTGCTTCTTCTTTAGCTGGTTCAATAAACCCACATGTATTTACTAAAATTATCTCTGCCTCTTGTGGGTTTGTGATAATTTCATGGTTATGTTTTTTGAATAATCCAATACATATTTCTGTATCTACTAAATTTTTAGAACATCCTAGTGAAACAAATCCTACTTTCATATTCTCCTACCTTTTCTATAATATAACATTATTGTGCATTAGACAAACATTTGTATAATAGCAATAACAATTGCACCAGGTATTCCAAATATTCCTACTAGTACAGCAGTAATCCAATTAAGTGTAATCGTAAAACCAAAATTTG
The DNA here is from genome assembly GCA_944392885.1 of uncultured Clostridia bacterium. Classification (GTDB taxonomy): domain Bacteria; phylum Bacillota; class Clostridia; order TANB77; family CAG-508; genus UMGS1754. Next base: position 4,243 of record CALXYG010000017.1, on the reverse strand, counting down.
CGCCTATTAGATTAATTAGCCATATAATAAAACCACCGATTAAACCATTAATCACTAACTTAATGATTATTTTAACTGGTAAAGCTAATATTTTTAAGATAATAAATAATACTAATATTGCCACAATAAATGGTAAAACAAATCCTAACCCCATAAATTTTCTCCTCCTAATTCATATTTTTTCTAGTCATTTCTAACAAGTTTAATTTTGTAAAGCCTGCAACCTGTGTTTTAGAACGATCTTTTTGTAGTTCTTCTTTTAAAAGCTCCTCTATTTTCTTTTTGTTCTTCTCTTTTTGCATATCAATGTAGTCAATAACAATAATTCCTCCGATGTCTCTTAATTTTAACTGTTTTGCAATTTCTATAGTTGCCTCACGATTTACAGTATATACTGTTTGCTCTATGTCTTTTCCTCCTGTGTATTTTCCTGAGTTTACATCAACTGCTGTAAGTGCTTCTGTTTTATCAATAGTAATAAAACCTCCACATTTTAACCATAATTTACGATTTTGTATTGTTTCTATTTGTTTTTTTATTTCGTCTTTCAAATTAAATCCTTCATCTAATATAATTGGAATATCTTTTACACCTTTTACTGCTTCACAGACTTCTTCCTTCACCTTTTTATTATTAACAGTAATACTACCAATCTGTTTGTCAACTAAATCAATTAACATTCGTTTTAAAATTCCCTCATTTTTATATATTAATGTAGGAATTTGTTTTGCATTTTTTGCATTTTGTGCAATTTTCTCCCAATTTGCTATTAATTTTTCCACATCTTTTATCAATTCCTTACTTTCTTTTCCGCATTGCTGATGTGCGAATAATAGCTCCCATATCCTCTGGTAATACATTTTTAATTGTTTCTTTTAATCGCTTACATTCTTCTAGACTTGCAATTTTTTGTGAAACTGTAATAATATTTGTGTTTGGCATTAACACAACGTAATTCCCTGATAAACAAATATGAGTAGAAACCCTTGCACCTTTTTTATTACTTTCTGAACGCTTTACTTGTACTAATATAGGCATTCCCGGCTTTATAACTTCTTTGATATTTACATTAGGTATTGCATTTTGTTTAATTGTCTCATCTCTTTTGGGCAAAATGTCTTTTAAATGAATAAAAGTGTTTTTGTTTTCTCCAATATTTACAAATGCTGCCTGCATTCCTTGTAATACATTTTGTACCTTACCTAAATATATATTGCCTTCTATATTTTCTTGATTTTGCCCCTGTATTATTCTTTCTACTAATATGCCATTTTCTAATAATAAATATTCTTGATTTTCTTCGTTCTTTTTGATGATAATGTCATACATATTACATTCCTTTCTAGTTATATAAATTCATTGCTTTTTCTATGCCATTTTTTAATATTACCTCTATTGCTTGTTTTGCTTTTTCTATGCCTGCATTCAATTTTATCCATTCGTCATTTGAAACAGCACCTATAACATGTGAAATTAAGTCTTTATTTTCTGCTGGTTTTCCAATCCCTATACGCACTCTTGGAAATTCATCTGAATTTAGAAAATGTACAACAGATTTCATTCCATTATGACTACCAGGGCTTCCTTTTCGACGTATACGAATTTCTCCAGGTTCTATGTCTATGTCATCATAAGTTACTAATATGTTATTATTATCTATTTTATAAAAATTTTTGTACTTAACAATTGATTCTCCACTTAAATTCATAAATGTTTGAGGTTTTAATAAAATTACTTTTTCCCCTTCTATTATTCCTGTTGCATAAATGCCTTTAAATTTATTTTTATTTAGTTCTAAATTATGTTCTTTAGCTAATTGATTTATAACATGAAATCCCATGTTGTGTCTTGTTTTATCATAATCAGCCTCAGGATTTCCCAAACCTACTATTAAATACATATTACTTCCTCTTTTACTATGAATTAAAAATAATTAATTAAAATAAATCTCTTCACTTTTTTTGTACATTTTTATAGTATCTTCCCAATTTATTTTTTCTTTTATAGGTGTTTGTATTTCCTCTAGTTGTTTCCTTTTTTGGTTAAAATTCTCATTTACAATTTGATATGCCTTTTCTTTATCAATATTATTAGATTTTATAATTTTTTCTAAAAATTCTCCATAAAAGAAAATAGCTCTTTTTAAACAACATGCTTGAATGTCCAAATCATTTTTAAAATACTCTATACATTCATCATATACTGTAATTGAATCTTCTAATCTTTTCATTGAAAAGTCTTTTCTCATAATACTATTGCTACTTTGGACATAGCCATAAAGTGTATCGTTTGTTTCAACAATGGTTTTACATTTTTCTAATAATCTGTAAATAATTGTTTCATCATCAATTACCCTATTGGGAATATAACGTACTGTTTGAAATAATTTTTTTTCAAACAGCTTATTACACATAATAACTGTTTTTACATGCTCTTTATCTCCTTTTCCATAAAGTTCTATTAATGATTCTTTGGCATTCATAACTCTAATTTGTCCAATCTTTTCTGGAAATTCATAGTTTTTTGTTTCTATTATTCTTGCAAAATCACATTCTGCTATTTGTGCATTGTATTGTTGTAACAGATTAAGCATAATCTCATAATAATGTTTTTCAATATAATCATCAGCATCAATAAATGATAAATACTTACCATTTGCCATCTCAATCCCCATATTTCTAGCACATGCCGCTCCTCTATTTTCTGTAGTAATCAGCTTTATACGAGAATCATTTTTTTCATATGCTTTACATATTTCCTCTGAATTATCTGTTGAGCCATCATTGATTAATAAAATCTCAAGTTTTGTATATGTTTGACCTATAATACTTTCTATACAATCCCTAATGTATTTTTCCTTATTATATACTGGAACAATGACACTAATTAACTCTTCCACTTTATGCCTCCTTTTGTTTTTTTGATTTTATCATACATAACTTTTCCAATGCAAGAGATTTAAATAAAAAAACGGTCGAAATAATATTTCCAGTATTTTTTATTTATCTAATAATTTTTTTCATCAATCTTACCCCAACTTCCATTTTTGTATCTAACTCTCCTTGCATTATTACTTCATCTTCTTTTTTTATATTTTGTACCATCCAATCTGCCATCTCATCATATCCTTTTATAGTAATTATACTTTCATTTTCTAATTTCAATTTTGTTTTGGCTACACTTATCTTGTTCATATTGTATAAAAAACTAAAATTAATTTCTTTTATTATTTTTCCTTTTATAAAACATAAACACCTATATGTCCACATAAATATTTTTTTGCTTCTTTACTTGTCATTCTTCCCTCTTTAATTTCTTTTGTTAAATATTTTATTTTTTTCTTCTCTTATATAAAATCATATACTACCTTCAATTTATCTATTTCTTCTATATATTTATTTAAGGATTTCTCTGGTACTCCTACTTTACATATATAGTTCTTAAAACATATACATTTCAAACCAATTGTATCATGTAAAAATATTGCATCTTCTGCCGTTGCTATATAGAATGCACCTGTTTTTACCAATAGTATCTTGCCCTTGTGCTTTATTTTTAATAATTCTATCATTTGACTATAACTCATAATTATACCACCTTTTTCTTTATTATTTGGAGCGTTTTTTGCGTGTTCAAACACGCAAAAAACGCCACCGCTTAGGTGGCGCTACCAGCGTTTCAGCGCTACAAGTAAAGTGTGGAGCGAGACGAGTAGAAGCCGCTGACGCTATTTGTCGGATCGTTGCCGAGACGATTGCTTGCTGGGTAGAAACCGCCAAGGTCTGCACTGTCGTAGCTACTGCCTCGACGAACTCGATAGTAGCCAGAATCCGCTTCTGCTGTCCATTCTAGATGGTTACCTTCTAGGTCATAGATATTTCTCATACAATCTTGTTCATTTTGTCCTGATAATGCTTGTGTTTCTGATATATAATTATGTCCTGTCTCTGGTTCTTCTCCTTTTTCTTTTAAGAATTTTATTACCTGGTCATACTGACATCCCCATATCATTTGTTTTTTTGTTCCACTATTTTTTATTGTTTTATATAAGCCATACCACATGTTTGCTCCTAAATATGCTGTCTCTCCACTACCTCCACCAGTACTTGCTGCTGTTAACACTGGCTGGCCTTTTTTACTTGTAGCTACTTCTACTCCTTCTACTGTCTCTCTTCCTATTTCATATCTACTTATATAAAATCCTCCATACCTCGCTACACTTTTCGCCATTACTGTAAATTCA
>CALXYG010000016.1 GCA_944392885.1 uncultured Clostridia bacterium | reverse complement strand
ATTCTGCTTCGTAAAATCACATATTCTCCTTCATATATTTTCTAAATAAAATCTAGCCAACATTTTTATTGTTTATAATCTTTTAAAGGGATTGGGATATTATCCCATATTTTGCATTTGTGTATATACAAATGTGTTGCTTGTTAGGACATGAATTTTATATTCTTTGCATAATGTAAAATTGTATTTTTTTATTTGACATAATAAACACCTCTTTCTAATTTTTCTATACAAAAAAAGACACCAATTGTTTTTAATTTGATGTCTTTCAAAATTATACTTTATATGGACTGTGGAAACATGTTTCCTATTATCCATATTAAATTTATTTTTTATAAAATTTTAATCAATTTTATCATTTTTTAAGTCTTCTTTAGGTGTTTTTTGAGCAGCTAGAAACATCTCATTTTCCTTTATTTTTCAATAGTTTTCTTTACTTCTAGCACCGCCACACACTCCACATGGCTTGTAAATGGGAACATATCAATTGGTTGTATTTCTTTAATTTTATATTTTTGTGTTAGCATTAATAAATCCCTTGCTAATGTTGCTGGATTACAACTTATATATACTATTTTTCTTGATTCTAATTCAAGTAAAGTTTTAATTGTATTTTCATCTAGTCCTTTCCTTGGCGGATCTACAAATACAACATCTGCTTTATTTTCTTTTAATAACATTGGTAATAGATTTTCAACTTTACCTACATAAAATTCTATATTGCTAATGGCATTCATATTGGCGTTTTCTTTTGCATCTTTTATTGCTTGCTCTACAATTTCTATTCCATAGACTTTTTTTGCATATTTAGATGCAAATATTCCTATTGTTCCTATTCCACAATATAAATCAAATACAATCTCCTTACCGGTTAACTCTGCAAATTCTATTGCCTTGTTGTATAGTAGTTCTGTTTGGATTGGATTTACCTGGTAAAACGAAAATGGTGATATTTTAAACTGAAACTCTCCCAACTTATCATAAATATAACCATTACCATATAATATTATATTTTCTTTTCCTAATATAACATTTGTGTTATCTTTATTAACATTTTTAACAATGGTCTTTACCTCTGGATAATGTACTATGACTTCATTTACTAAATCATTCTCTTTAATTAGTTTTTCATCTTTTGTGACCAAAATTATCATTACATCACCTGTTTTATAACCATTACGAATTATGATATGTCTAACAATTCCGTTCCTGTTTTTTTCATCATATGCTTGAATGTTTTCCCTTTGCAAAAAATTAAAAATAAATCTAGCAATCTCTTCATTTTTTTTATTTTGTAAATAGCATCTATCCGTTTCAATAATCGTATGACTTCTCTTGGCATACACTCCAATTGTGTTTTTCCCTTCTTTGTTTTTTCCTAATGGAAAAATCAATTTGTTTCGATAACCAATTGGTTGATCCATACCTATGCAATCTTCTATTTTAACTTCTCTATGCAAAATTTTATAAAAACAATTTTCTACAATATCTTTTTTTAAGCTTAATGTAACTTTGTATTTCATATGTCTTAAACTACAACCGCCACATTTTTGGTAACTACTGCAATCCACTTTTTCTCTATTTTTTGAACCCTTTATTACTCGTAAAAGCTTACCATATGCAAAACTTGACAAAACCTTTACAATTAATATTTCTACAATTTCACCTTTAATTGCCCCACTAATAAAAATTGTCATATTGTTAACCTTAGCAATACCTTCTCCATCAATTCCTTGGTCTATTATTTCTGTGCAATATACTTCATTCTTTTTTATCATTATATCAATTATATGGTATATATCACCATATTCTCCTTCCATTTTAAATTATTTTATTATAGCTTTTAATTTTAGCCTAATGCTACATCCAATATCATCATTATTACAAATCCTATTGCTACACCAATAGTTTCGATGTTTGAGTGCTCTCCTATTTAAGATTCTGGTATTAATTCATCTACAACAACATATATCATGGCACTTGCTACAAAAGATAATAAATATGGCAATATAGGAGTTACAATAGATTCGTTTTTCATTAAAAATACCATCGCTATGTAGTAAATCTGAAACATCCATAGAAACTTTTGTCATAATTTTAAGTCCCTTTTTATTGTTTACAAAACTATTGTAATTTGTCTTGTTATTTAATTTCAAATTCATTTGAATGTATGTCAATATATTCGCCATCATAAACAGGTTTTACAATTCTATATATTCCAGTATTCAATTTTCCATAATATTTTTCTATATCTAATTTTTGAGTTAATTGATTATCTTCGTTTAATTCATAAGCTATATCAATCCAAGGTAAATCATCAGATATATAATCTAAATCTTTCCATTCATCATTAATTTTTTCTTGAACCCTAAATTCAACTCCCCAACCATATTGTTCTACATTGTTATCTGTAATTATGATTGATACACTTTCTGGACTTATTGTATTTTTATCGACTTGTATAGTAACATTTTCTGGCTTTCTATTATTGTTTGCATTTGATGACAATTCTTCTTCAAATTTCATTTCATATTCTTTTATTTCATCTTCAAAGTCATTGTAATCCATAAACCAGCTACCTATCTTTATGTCATCATATCCTGCTAATGTATGGAAATCAATTACTTTGTATCCTATTCCAAAGTACTCTATTGTTCCACCATCTGAAATAATGCCTGCTGGATTTTGTATA
>CALXYG010000015.1 GCA_944392885.1 uncultured Clostridia bacterium | reverse complement strand
TTAGCAGGTGCAGTTAGTTTAGCAATTGGTATAGCTATTCAAAATTTTCCAGAAGGTGCCATTATTTCTATGCCACTAAGAACTCAAGGTGTGTCTAAGTTAAAAGCATTTGTGTATGGAACATTATCTGGAATTGTAGAACCAATTGCAGCCATCATAACCATATTATTAACAAATACGATTGTTCCAATATTACCATATTTGTTAGCTTTTGCAGCAGGTGCCATGATTTATGTTGTAGTAGAAGAATTGATTCCTGAATCACAAGCAGGAGAACATTCAAACATGGGAACAATTGGTGTTGCAATTGGTTTTGTAATTATGATGATATTAGATGTGGCGTTGGGATAAATTGACATAAATAGTTAAAAATGATCATATATATATGAACCAAGTAAAAACTTTCAGAAAGGAAAGGAGAGGAAAAATGCGATTAGTTAAGAAAAAAAAGAAAGAGACAATGTTAGGGGGGACTCTAACACAACGCCGGATAATAGAGAGGCATCCGGAAATTGAACTAAAGGCAGAAGAAGCTTTAGAAAAAATGGGAAGGAAAAGACTTGTCGATGAAATTGTACATGACATTAATGTACGAATAAAAAAGACAAATGTCGATCTTCCCAAGGTTTCTGAATCTATTTTTGATTCAGAGGACAATGAAGACAAAATTCTCTTGATTATAGAGAATGTCATCATGACAACTTTGATTGAAAAAGTTGTCATGGAGGGAAATGTGAGTTTTGAACAGAAAGTGAGAAACTTACATTTGACAAAAGAAGATTACCAGATCTTTAAGGATAAGATCTGTGATTATGTTTGGGATTTGATGATGGAACAATTTATAGGTCAAATCCTGTTTGAGTCCCCATTTGACTGGGGTTAATATTGACTAGCGATAAACTCATTTAAGGAAAGGATGTCAGGAGCATTTTGCCAAAGACATCCTCTCTCCTTTTATATAGATTGAATTTTTTCGTCACAATATGTGTAGATTAAAAAAGATTTATATCGAAACTTTATTTTTAAAATACTTTATGATATGATGAAAAAAACACAAGAAAATGGTGAAAAAAATGGAAATATTGAATCAAATTATAATAACAAATACCATAAGATTAATTAGAAAAGAATAGACTAAAAAAGATATGTTATAGGAAATGAAAAATAGAATAGATACACAATAGTAGAAAATTAGGGGGATAAAATGGAAGAAATAACAGCAAAAGATAGGGAAAAAGTGAGAAATAATATTGTAAAAAACGCAATTCCAACAATCATTGCATTTATATTATCAGATGTATTTTCAATTGTAGATACAATGCTAATTGGAACCATTAAGGATGAAACAATATATACAGCCTCATTATCAGCGATTAATATAAGTTCTCGAGTTATGTTATTTATATCTGCTTTATCAAGAGGGATTAATGTAGCAAGTTCTACAATACTATCTAGATATGTAGCTAATAATGACAAAGAGAAAATGCAGTCAGTAGTTATTCATACGATTATACTAAATGTACTTTTTATTTCTTTACCATTAGTTATATTAACATTGATATTTGTTAAACCAATCATGCTATTTATAGGTGGAAATCCTATTATATATGAAGTTGGAAAAGGATATTATATTGCTATTATGATAGGATTTCTATTTTCTTCGTTCAATAATATATTTGCATTTTTATCAAGATCTGTATGTGAAGCTAAAAGGACTTTATATATGGAGACATTTGCAAATACTTTTAATATTATAGGAGATATTGTATTAATTAATGGTTTATTTATATTCCCTAAATTAGGAGTTACAGGAGCAGGAATTGCTACATTAATCTATAAAGTTGTACTAACAATGATGTGGATATATGTATTATTTTGTTCAAATTCTAAATTAAAATTTGAGAAAAAATACAAGTTTAAATTTGATAAAAAAATGATAAAAGATATATTACATATAGGAGTTCCAGCAAGTACAGAATTAATCTCTATAAGAGGAGCAAATATTTTGTTCACAAAAATCATTGCAACAATGGGAGTAACAGCTTTAGCAGCTCAACAAATTTGTATGACAATATTTAATTTGATAATAGAAGTAGGAAATGCATTATCTGTTTCAGTAGCACCATTAGTAAGTGAATGCATTGGAAAATGTAGATATAAATTAGCAAAGGTGTATGTGGCACTTTCAAAAAAACTAGCAATTATTGTTTCTACAATTATTGGTATCACCATTTTACTATTATCTACGCCATTACTAAATTTATATACAGACTCAGAAACCATAAAATCAATTGTAAAAAATGTATTAATTATTGTGATTATAGCACAATATGCACAAAATATTAGAGATGTATATGCAGGAGGATTAAGAGGTTGCGGAGATACAAAATATATTGCAAAATATAGCATATTAGCAGATGTTTTATTAAAACTTGTATTATCTTATGTTTTAGTAAATGTATTAAAATTTGATTTAGTGGCTGTTTGGATTGTCATTTTATTAGAAGAACTATTTAAGGCGGTCATATTTTATAAGAGATATTATTCAGAAAAATGGAGAAGTATTAAAGTCATAGAATAATTTATATGATTAGAATTAGAATAAAGGAGTATAAGATGAACGAAAATAAATCGTCTTTTTATACAAATATATTGCAATTTTTATTACAGTATTGTTAAAATAAGAGGGCAAATAAAATTATTAGAAAAATATAAAATGAATAAAGGAGTGTAATTACGATGATAAAAGCAGTAATATTTGATATGGATGGAACGATGTTAGATACAGAACATGTAAAAGAAGAAGGATTAAAACATGTAGGCGAAACTTTAAATGTAAAAATAGATGATCAAACTTTAACGCAAATAAGAGGAACAAACAATACACGTTTAAAAGAAATATTATGTAATAAGTTTGAAGATTTAGATGTTGAAAAACTATTAGAAACAAGAGAGAAATATGTCGAAAAGTATTTTGAAAATCATCCAATAGAACC
>CALXYG010000014.1 GCA_944392885.1 uncultured Clostridia bacterium | reverse complement strand
TTTTATAGTAGTCGGAAAAATATTTTCGTAGCTTTTTCGTAGCTTTTTTCATAAAACAAAAAAATAAGCAAATCTCGAAAGACTTGCTATAATTGGTTGCGGGGGTAAGACTCGAACTTACGACCTTTGGGTTATGAGCCCAACGAGCTGCCAACTGCTCCACCCCGCGATATAAATACTTTAATAGTATACTAGTAAAAATCGGCTTTGTCAACTATTTGTGAAAAAAATATGTATAATGTATGAAAAAATAACAAATTTAAATGAGATTACTTTATTTTATGATTAGCTTATTAATTGTATTACCAAATTTTAAAAAATTATGCAAAAAAAATTTCATCATATTTATGCCTGCTTCAAAGAATATCTAGTAGAATATAATTATCTTTTGTTAACTTTTTATAAAAAAATGAATATATTGTATTAAATAAATTCATGAATTAGGAGAGAAGAAAATGAAAGAAATTTTAAAAATTGAAGCAATTTCAAAAAAATATCAGGCTAAAAACGGAGAAGTAGAAGCATTGAAAAATGTAAATTTTAGTGTATATGATGGAGAATTTGTTAGTTTAATTGGTCCAAGTGGCTGTGGAAAATCAACTTTACTATCAATTATTGCAGGGTTAGAAAAAAGTTCAAGTGGTAAAATTTACATAGATGAAGAAGAAATTTCAGGTATCTCTCCTAAAATTGGATATATGTTACAAAAAGATAGCTTGTTAGAATGGAGAACTATTTTAAACAATGTTATGTTAGGCTTAGAAATAAGACATAAGAAAACAAAAGAAAATCAAGAATATGTGGAAAACCTGCTAAAAAAATATGGTCTATATGAATTTAAAGATAAGTATCCAGTACAACTATCTGGAGGAATGAGGCAACGAGCAGCTCTTATTAGAACACTCGCCGTCAAACCAGAAATATTATTATTAGACGAGGCGTTCTCAGCACTAGATTATCAAACTAGAATCATGGTAACCAAGGACATTTATGAAATTTTAAAAAATGAAGAAATCACAACCTTAATGGTGACACATGATATTTCAGAAAGTATTAGTATGTCTGACAGAATAATCCTTCTAAGCCATAGACCGGGGACAGTAAAGGAAATAAAAACAATTGATTTTGAAATACCAAATCGAAATCCATTAAATTGCAGAGAAAGCCCTAAATTCAGCAAGTACTTTGATAGCATATGGAAGGAGCTGGATGTAAATGCAAAATAATATTTCGCAGGAGCGTAAAATATATTTAAAGAAGATAAAAAGGAATAAATTTGCGGTTGCTTTTGTTCAAATAGCAATACTTGTTCTTTTAATTTCTAGCTGGGAAATTCTTGCAAACATGGGGGTAATAGATAGTTTTATTACTAGTCAGCCAAGTAGAATAATAAAAACTTTTATGAACCTATCACAAAATGGTTTGTTAGAGCATTTATATACAACGACGATTGAAACAGTTATTGGTTTTTTATCGGGTACAATTTTAGGTCTATTAATTGCTATTTGCCTATGGTGGTCTAAGTTTTTATCAAAAGTATTAGAACCATTTTTGGTTATATTAAATAGTTTACCTAAAGTAGCGTTAGGACCAATTATTATCATATGGGTTCGGAGCAGGAATGTCAGCGATTATCACAATGGGATTAGCAATTTCGCTTGTGGTAACTATATTGGAAATATTAAATGGATTCTTAGGGACAGACAAAGAAAAAATAAAAATGGCAAAAAGTTTTGGAAGCAATCGATTTCAAATTCTAACCAAAATTATTATTCCAGCTAATGTCTCTACCTTTATTAATTCACTTAAAATAAATTTGGGATTATCTTTAGTTGGTGTTATTTCAGGGGAGTTTCTCGTTTCTAAAGCAGGACTTCGGTTATTTAATTGTGTATGGAGGGCAAGTATTCCAGTTAGACTTAGTAATGACAAGTGTAATTATTTTACGGAATGATGGCAACTATTTTCTATCAAGCTATTGTACTATTAGAAAAGGCGATATTAAAATCGAATAAATATGGTTAAGGAGGAAAAGAGTTGAAAAGGTATATTATTATATTAGCTGTAATAGCTCTAGTTATTATTATAGCAGTGGCAATAATTTATAAGCAAAGTAAAACAGAAGAAGTGGGATTACAGAAGATTCGATTAAATGAGGTAACACGTTCTGTATTTTATGCACCGCAGTATGTAGCAATTAGTCAAGGTTTTTTCAAAGAACAAGGTTTAGAGTTAGAAATTACAACTGGTCAAGGTGCAGATAAAGTAATGACAGCAATATTATCTGGGCAAAGTGATATTGGATTAGCTGGACCAGAAGCATCTATCTATGTATATAATGAAGGTAAAGAAGATTTTGCTCAGGTATTTGCACAGTTGACGAAAACAGATGGCTCATTTTTGGTAAGCAAAGAAGAAAACACAAATTTTAAGTGGACAGATTTAAAGGGCAAAACGATTATTCCTGGTAGAAGAGGTCGGTGTACCTTATATGACATTAGAATATGTTATTAAGAAAAACGGAATGAATCCACAAACAGATATGGTACTAGATGACAGCATTCAGTTTGATTTAATGGCAGGAGCTTTTAGTGGTGGAAATGCAGATTATGTGACTTTATTTGAACCAACAGCATCACTTACAGAGCAAGCTGGAAAAGGCTATATTGTGGCATCTGTGGGAGAAGCAGCAGGAGATGTTCCATATACGGCATATTTTGCGAAGAAAAGCTATATACAAGAAAAATCCGACATAATACAAAAATTTGTAGAAGCAATATATAAAGGACAAAAGTGGGTTGAAAATCATACAGACAGAGAGGTCGCAGAAGCAATTATTGATTTCTTCCCAGACAGTAATTTAGATTTATTAGAAAAAGTAGTTGCAAGATATCGAGACATAGATGCATGGAAAACAGACCCAATAATGAAAGAAGAAGATTTTGAACTATTACAAACAATTATAACAGAAGCAGGAGAACTAAAACAAAGAGTACCATACAATGAAGTTGTAAATAATGAATATGCCAAAAAAGTAATAGAATAAAACAGAAAAATTATAAAGTATTATATATGAAATCTGGAATTTTCATATTTATTATGAAAATACCAGATTTCAAAATACTAAAAACAAGAAGATATTTCAACTATAAAATTACCATTTATGCACCCACACTGTTTACATAAATTGACTTTTCGATTCTAAAATGGTATAATAACATAAGTTACCCATTTCACTCCACTTTATTAAATTAAGCATAAATATGCAGGGAGGAAAAAACATGGCAAATAGGAAAAATCGGAACGCTCAGAGAGTCTTCATTGGAATTGGCATTGATGTCCCAAAGTTGGGAGAACGCTATTTCTGTTACATTGTTGATGTTGCTGAGAAACCAATTTTTACGGACAGAATTACAGGACTAGTTGAAGAAGTAATGTATATTGGTAGCAACATCTATAAGATTGCGACAAAACGTAGCATGTATATTCTGAGGATTGTAAACGATTAACATTGCCAGAAGAAAAACCTTTATCATTTATGATAAAGGTTTTTTTGTAAAAAGATAGTGAAAAAACTATCTTTTTTCTTATAAAAATGGTAAAATTTATATATGTAAAAAAGTAAAATTAAAGGAGAAATCTTATGGCATATATTAAATTTAGAGATGTTGTAAAAGAATATACAATGGGAGAAGTAACCATTTCTGCTCTTAAAAACACAAACTTTGAAATAGAAAAAGGTGAACTTACTGTTATAGTAGGACCAAGTGGAGCTGGAAAGACTACAGCATTAAATATAATGGGAGGAATGGATACAGCAACTTCTGGTGATGTTATAATAGCAGGAAAAAATATAACAAAATTTAAGCCAAAGGAATTAGTTCGTTATAGAAGAGAAGATATAGGTTTTGTGTTTCAATTCTATAATTTAGTACAAAATTTAACGGCGAAAGAGAATGTAGAACTTGCAACACAGATATGTAAAAATCCATTAGAACCAGAAGTGGTGCTTGCCAACGTGGGATTAAGCGATAGAATGAAAAACTTTCCATCACAATTGTCAGGGGGTGAACAACAAAGAGTTGCTATAGCAAGAGCAATAGCAAAAAATCCAAAAATTTTGTTATGTGATGAACCAACTCGGAGCTTTGGATTATGTTACAGGTAAACAAATATTGAAACTACTACAAGATACAGCAAAAGGTCAGAAAATGACTGTAATTATTATTACTCATAATAGTAGCTTGACTCCAATGGCAGATAGAGTAATACGCTTCAAAAATGGAACAGCAGAAAGCATAGAGATAAATCAAAACCCAACGCCAATAGAAAGGATTGAATGGTAATGAAAGCCATAAAAAAAGATAGTATTATACAAATAAAATATACTTTAAAACGTTTTTGTTCCATTTTACTAATGGCATTATTAGGAGTGGGATTTTTTGCGGGAATTAAGGCTACCAGTCCAGATATGGAAAATACGTTGGATTCATATTTTGATGAAAATAATGTGTTTGACATACAACTTGTTTCTACATTAGGTTTTACAAAAAAAGATATAGAAGCAGTAGAAAAAATAGATGGTATTGAGTCAATGTATCCTACTTATAGTACAGATCTTGAGTTCGAAATTTCAGAAAAGAATATTATTGTAAAAGCATTTGCTTATACAGAAAATGAAATCAATCAATTTGTACTATTAGAAGGTAATTTACCAACAGAACAAGGACAATGCGTTGTAGAAGAAGAATTCATACAAAGCTCAGATCTTAACATAGGGGACAAAATTACTACTAAATTAGAAGAAGATAGTATTTTAAAAGAATACACATTTGAGATTGTAGGAATAATTCAGTCACCTCTTTTTATATCAAGGGAAAGGGGAAGTAGCAAATTAGGAGATGGAATAATAGACTGCTACTTATATATATCACAGCAAAGTTTTGAACAAGATATATATACGGAATGCTACATAAATATAGAAGAGACAAAACAACTTAACACATTTACTCAAAAATACACTGATGTAATTGAAGAAAAGAAAAGGCTACTAGAAGAAGTGGCAAAAATACGAGAAGAAGAGCGTTATCAAGAAATACTTGATGAAGCAAACGCGGAAATTGCGGAAAATGAAAAAAAACTGTTAGATGCTAAAGAAGAGGCAGAACGAAAACTGCAAGAAGCGGAAAGTAAAATTCAGAGTGGAGAAAAACAAATTGTTTCAGCTGAAAATGCAATATATAATAATGAAATAACCGCTCAAATGGAATTTGAAGATGCTAATGCTAAGATAGAAGAAGCACAAAAAACATTGCAAGAAAAAGAAACACAATGGGACGATGCAAAGATAAACTTACTCGAGCAAATTAGCGAAGGAGAAGATGGAATAGAGAATATAAAAAACGGTATTCAAACAATAGAGCAAGTAATTATTCAGATAGAAGAACAATATGAAGGTATAACTGATGAGGAACTGTTAAAACAGAAAGAGGAGCAAATACAAAAATTGACCCTAGAAAAAACAGAACTAGAAAAACAACAAAAAGAAATACAATCAAAACTAGAAATAGCAAGGCAAACCATTACTCAAACAGAAGAACAGCTAGAACAGGGGAAATCAGAAATTGAAAACAATAAACAAGAACTAGAGAAAACTAAAAAAACAACATATAGCCGAATAAATGAAGCAAAAGCAACAATTGCAACTCAAAAGAAAGAACTAGAAGAAGCAAAAATGACCCTAACAGAAGAAAGGGAAAAAGCTGAAAAAGAAATAAAAGAAGCAGAAGAAAAAATAATTAGCGCAAAAAAAGACTTAGAAAAATTAGAAAAGCCAACATGGTATGTATTAGATAGAACATCAAATACTGGTTATTATAGTTATAAGCAAGATACACAACGTATTGCTAACATAGGAAAAATATTTCCAATAGTCTTTTTTATTGTAGCAACTTTAATTAGTCTTACATCAATGACAAGAATGGTAGAAGAACAAAGAGTACAAATTGGAACATTAAAGGCACTAGGTTATTCGAATTTGCAAATAGCATGGAAGTATATCATCTATGCAAGTGCAGCGACTATTATTGGCTCAGTAATAGGAATGTCTATAGGATTTATATTGTTACCTAAAATTATTTTCTCAATGTATCAAATGATGTATACAATGCCTGACATACAACTAAACTTTAATTGGTATTATGCAGTATTAGGCTTAGCAATTGCAAGTCTATGCATTGTGGGAGCGACAATTTACGCATGCTATATGGAATTAAAAAATACACCAGCTGAGCTAATGAGACCGAGAGCACCAAAGCCAGGAAAAAGAGTAATACTAGAAAAGATTCCATTTATCTGGAAAAACATGAATTTTACTAAAAAAGTAACTGCAAGAAATTTATTTCGTTATAAAAAGCGCTTTTTAATGACTATTATAGGAATATGTGGTTGTACAGCATTAATTTTAGCAGGATTTGGATTAAAGAATTCTATTGGAAGTATGATACCAATGCAATACGAAAAAATATTTAAATACCAAATGTCAATAAGCTTGAAAGATATAACAGAAGAAGAAAAAAATGAAAAAGAAAAAGAATTACAAAACATGGAAGACATAGAAGATGTACTAAACATTACAATGGAAGCTGGAAGTGTTAAAGCGGAAAAAGAAGAAAATGTACAAATAATTATAGCAGATGATACAAAAAAAATACAAGAATTTATACAATTACAAAACAGAAGAAACAAACAAACATATATGATTAATCCACAAGAAGTGATTATAACAGAAAAATTAGCAAAATTATTAAATTTAAAAGAAGGAGATACAATTACTTTAAGAAATACCGAAGAAAAAGAATCAAAAGTAAAGATATCAGCTATTACAGAAAATTATGTTTATCATTATGTATATATATCAAGTCAGTTATATAAAGAGATTTATGAAACAGAGCCAAAGCAAAATGTTATATTAGTAAAAACAGCAGATATTACAAAACAAGAAGAAGATGAACTTGCAAAAACAATACTAGAAGATGATTCAAAAATTGCGGGGGTTAGTAAAACATCTACAGATATGTCAATGCTGGATGATACTATGAAAAGCTTAGATAGTGTTATATGGATACTAATTATTTCAGCAGGATTATTGGCATTGGTGGTTTTATACAACTTGTCAAATGTAAATATTAGTGAAAGGATTCGTGAACTAGCCACTATTAAAGTATTAGGATTTTATGATAGAGAAGTATATGACTATGTAACTAGAGAAACAATTATATTAACACTAATAGGAATTATAATTGGATTAGCAGGTGGATATTTTTTAAATTTATTTATCATAGAAACATGCGAGCTAGACATAATTATGTTTAACAAAACTATTGAACCAATTAGTTATTTATATGCTGTACTAATTACGGGAGCTTTTGCAGGAATAGTAAATTTTGCAACATACTTCCAGTTGAAGAAAATTGATATGATTGAATCTCTAAAAAGTGTAGAATAAATCATAAAGGAGGTAGTAAATGGACAAAATTGCCATTTTATCAGATATTCATGCCAATATAACTGCATTAAAAGCAGTATTAAGCGATATAAAAAGTAGAAAAATCAATAGAATAATTTGTTTAGGGGATAGTATTTTTAAAGGAGTAAGTCCTGATCTTACCATAGATATAATAAAAAAAGAATGTGAGATTATTCTACTAGGGAATTGTGATGAATTCATAGCTAGTCAGAAAGCTCTTGAAAAAAGATTCTGGTCAAGAATAAAAATAGGAGAAGAAAGAGCTAAGTTCATTAGGAATCTTCCAGTATCAACAGAATTTTATTTGAGCGGGTATCTTATTAGGCTTTTCCATGCATCACCTTTTGGACTTGGTTATATGTACAACCCTATGTATAGCAATAAAAGTTCAAAATATGCTTCAATGGAAATTGAAAACCCAGAGAAATTGTTCGAAAATACGCCATTTATAAACAAAGGAGAGGATGACAAGATACCAGATATTATCGGTTACGGACACATTCATTCACCAAATATCGTAAGATTAAAAAACAAAACATTATTCAATCCTGGTAGTGTAGGTATGCCAGCAGAAATGCTAAATTCGTCACAAAAGAACGAGACAAGCAAATTTTCAACACTTGCATCTTATGCTATACTAGAGGGAATGTATGGAAAAAAAGAATTAAGTACAATTAGTATACAAATTATAAGAGTACCATATTCAATAGATGAAGAAATAGAAATAATAAAGAAATCAGACATGCCAAACAAGGATGAATTAATCAGAAAATTGCAAACAGCGGAACCATAATTAAAAAGAAAACATAATGTATAATAAGAGGTATAGGTATGGAAGAAGATTTTAAAAAAATAAGTAAAATATTAGAGGAACAAGGGCAAGGACATATACTATCATTTTGGAATGAATTAAATACAAAAGAAAAAGAAAAGTTAATTTTACAAATCAAAGGGATCAATTTTGAAGAAATAAAAGAATTATATGAAAAATCTTATCAAAAAGAATTTTTTTCAATACAGCAAATTTCTCCAATGCCATATATTGATAAATTAAAGTTGAGCACAGCTGAAAAAGAAAAGTATGTTACAATTGGAGAAAACATTATAAAAAGAGGAAAATTAGCAGTTGTATCAATGGCAGGAGGCCAACGGAACACGACTAGGATTTAATGGACCAAAAGCTACATTTGAATTAAACTTAGTACCTAAGAAATCATTGTTTGAAATTTTATGTGATAATTTAAAAATGGCACAAGAAAAATATCAAATAACAATACCGTGGTATATTATGACTAGTTTTGAAAATAGAAAGGCAACAGAAGCTTTTTTTGAAGAAAAAAAATATTTTGGTTATCCAAAAGAAGCAATTTTTTTCTTTGAACAAGAAAGGTTGCCAATAATTGATACAAAAGGAAAAATAATTTTAGATAGAAAAGATACTATTAAAGAAGCATCAAATGGAAACGGGGACGTATTTCGTGCACTAAAGGAAAGCGGAATGTTAGATGATATGAAACAAAAAAATATTGAATGGATTAGTCTTGGGGGGATTGACAATGTTCTATTAAAATTAGTAGATTCATTGTTTATAGGAATGACTGTGGAAACTGGGAATGAAATTGCTTCTAAAAGTGCGTTTAAAGAATTACCATTTGATCCAATTAGTGTATTTTGCAAAAAAGATGGAAGACCTGCTATTTTAAGCTATGAAAACATTACCCCAGAAATTTCAGAGGCGAAGGACGAAAATGGAAATTATCTATATAGAGAAGTAAATATATTGGCACATATGTTTTCAATTATGGCATTGGAAAAAATACAAAATTCAGCACTACCATATCACAGAGCATATAAAAAGAATACATTTATTAACTATGAAGGTGTAAAAGAAGTACCTACAAAACCAAATTCATTTAAATTTGAAAAATATATTTTTGATGCTTTTTCGCAATTTGATACAATGTTATTATTACGAGTAGATGAAAACGAAGAATTTGCACCAATTAAAGATTTTATAGGAATTTACAGTCCAGAAACAGCAAGGGAAAAATATGTAAAATATTGGGCAAAACAAGGAAAAGAAGTCAGATATGAAGGTGATATATCACATTGGAGGCATCAGTTATAAACAGATATAGTATACATAATGCATAGCATAAAAGAAAAATATGCTTGCAAACTAAAGATACAGAATATATAATATACAAAAAAGAAAGCAACATACAATTTGTGTGCTTTCTCAACATTATAATATAAGATAATGATTGGAGAAACAAATGAGATACATAGGAAACAAGGAAAAAATGTTAGATGAAATTGAAAATATAATATGTAGTAATAATTTACAAGAACAATGTGTAAGTTTTTGCGACGCATTTAGTGGAACAGCGACTGTAGGAGAATGTTTTAAAGATCGATTTCAGATTATTGCCAATGATAATCTATATTTATCCTATGTAATAAGTATGGCAAAACTCAATATGCCAGATGGAAATTATGAAGAATTAGGATTTAATCCTTTTGAATATTTCAATCAGAATCACATGCGTAAGGGTTTTATTTATGAAAACTATTCACCAGGTGGCAAAGAAAAGCGTATGTATTTTACTGAAGAAAATGCAGAAAGAATCGACTTTATCCGTTGGCAAATTGAACAATGGAAGCAAAATCAAAATATTAATGATAATGAATACTATTATTTAATAGCAAGTCTTATAGAATCAGTATCAAAAGTAGCAAATGTAGCAGGAGTATATGGAGCATATTTAAAAAAATGGGATCCACGAGCACTAAAACCAATGAAGTTCATCCCAATACAGACAACAAAAACAAATCTACAACCTAATAATATCGTTTATAATCAAAAGATAGAAGAACTTATTGACCAAATAGAAGGGGACATTTTATATTTAGATCCACCATATACAAAAAATCAATATTCAGTACAATATCATCTGCTAGAAACAATAGCAAAATATGATGAACCTGAGATTACCGGTATTACAGGAACAAGAGATACAAAGCAACAAACATCAGCTTTTTCTAAAATCGGTGAGGTAGAAATAGAATTTGAGAAAATAATAGCAAAGGCTAGATTTCATTATATTATTGTGAGTTACAGCTCAGCTGGGATTATGACTAAAGATTATATTGAATATGTATTAAAGAGATATGGAATAGAAGCAACATACCAATTTAAAAAATTTACATACCGAAAATATTTAAATCATCATACAGAAAAAGATGGAGAACATTATGAATATTTGTTTTTTATTGAAAAAAAGCCGGTTTCGCAACAAATTTTTTATTCTCCTCTTAACTATATGGGTGGCAAGGCAGAGATGATTGATTTTATCAGAGAACATGTGCCAGAAAAAATACAATGTATGGTAGATGCGTTTGCTGGTGGGTTTAATGTAGGCATTAATATAGAAGCACCAAGAATCATTTACAATGATTATAATTATAAGGTAAAAGAATTAATTGAAATGTTCCAACAAGAAGATACATTAGAATTATATAAATACATAACAAGCAACATAAAAAAATACCATTTAGAAAAAGGGCAAAAAGATCCATATATAAATTTACGAAAGATTTATAATCACCCAGAACCACCTAGGAGAAATCCAAAATTACTTTATTTATTGGTACTATATGGTTTTCAGCAACAAATTCGTTTTAATAAGTTGTTAGAATATAATAATCCAATAGGACAATCTGGATTCAATGATAAAATTCTAGAAAAATTGATATCATTCAGTAGAAAGATAAAAGAAAAGAATATAATCTTTCACTCAGAAGATTTTGAAGAATTAGAAAGATATGTAGATGAAGATACATTCTTTTATTGTGATCCACCATACCTTATCACATTAGGGAGTTATAATGATGGTAAAAGAGGTTTTAATGGTTGGAATCAGGAAGAAGAAAGACGTTTACTAAACTTTTTAAATAGAATACATGAAAAAGGTGGAAAATTTATGCTCTCTAATGTACTAGAGCATAATGGAAAAGAAAATGTCATTTTAAAGGAATGGATAGAAGAAAATTACTTTAATAAAATAGAATATCATGGTTCAATTAAAAGTCATAGAAAAGAAATCATTATTATCAATTATTAGGAGGAAAATGTGGTAACTATAAAAATTCCAACTCATTTAATAGGAAACATATCAAAAAAAGAAATAAAAAAAATAATAAAATATGTAATGGGGAAAGATGAAAAATACAACATAAAAAAAGAGAACAGAGGCAGTAACAGCGGACAATACTTAATATTAGAAACTGACAAAATAAAACGATATATATGTTTAAGTAGAGAAAATCCAAAAGAAGGAAGAAATGTATTTGCATTACAAAATTTATCCACCGCATTAGCAAACTATTTTAATGATACAGAAAAAAACAAATCCTTTTGCTATTTTATTCGTGGGACAAACATGCCACATGCACATTCTATTTTATTTGCATACAAATGTATGGTAACTGCCAAAATACCAATTTTAAATCTGGACGAAGTTATTCCAGCAGAAAGAGCTGGAATATTTGATTACCATATGCCATTTCGAGATTTTAAACAAATGAGAAAATGTCGCCTAGAAATTTCGCGAAGGCATAGTAAAAATAATCCAACAGTGTTTGAACAAATAGATAATGATATATTAGTGTATGGAAAAACATTTGGAGTAAACGGAAGAGAAACGGTATTAATTTGTTTAGCATTAAAAGAACTAACCAATCAGAATATTATTTTATATAATACAAGAGAGACAACTGATACACATGGTACAGATGTTGACAAATCAAATCTAATTGTATTAAAAAAAATAGGAATAAAAATTGAAGATGAAATTATAAATTTACCAGAACAATCAGAAGAAGAAAAAGTAAAACGAGACACAAGACGTTATCATATTAATTTACTTCGAAAATTTCATGAAAAGAAATGTTATTTATGCGAATGTGATATTGAAAATTTAATGGTAGGCTCACACATTCACCGTGTAGCAGATATAAAGAAGGAAACAATTTCAGCAGAAGAGAAAAACAAACAAATAATAGATGGCGAAAATGGATTTTGGTTATGTGCAAATCATGATAAATTATTTGAATATGGTTCAATTTATTTTGATGGACAAAGTTTGAGAATATCAGACGGTTTAACACCACAGCAAAAGGAATATATAAGAAAAATAACAAATCTACAAGAAGGGGAAGAAAGAAAAATAAAAAAAGAACATTACACAGAATCTATGCATAGATACCTAGAAAAACATAAAAAAAGAGTAAACACATTATATAAAACAAAACAACGTAGTACCAAGGGAAGTAATAAAGATGTGAAAAATCAGAATGAAAAATAATTTCACCTAAAAACTTACATAAAAAAGCAAAATTATGTAAATTGTATAATAAAACTAGTCAAAAATTCTCAAGTAAAACCTGAGCAAATTTGATTAGTTTTTTTAGTTATAGGAAATCGCATTTTCTATAACCAGAACTTAAAATATATATAATTAAATTATATAGGAAGAAAAATAAGCTTTCGATAAGCCAAAATTGCCCGATATAATTAAGCAATTTTTTCGGGGAAGAGGTAAATGTTATAAGAAAAAAATTATAAATAATCGAAATATGTCGATAAAAAACACTTGAAATTTATGGGAAAATATGGTATATAAAAAATATTCAATCTGAACTAATTTTATTATATAGGAAAATAAATTTTATTCAAGAGGCAGCTTAGTAAAACATAAGAAAATCTAAAATAAATCCCAAAATAAAAAGGAGATAATATGTTGTCTATAATACATAGCATGGCTTTACATGGGCTTGATGGTTATCTTATTTCAGTACAAGTTGATGTAGCACCTGGTATGCCATGTTTCGAGATTGTGGGACTCCCAGACGCGAGTGTTAGAGAATCTAAAGAACGTGTAAAAACTGCAATAAAAAATTCTGGAATAGATTTTTTTAGCAGGAGAGTTATTGTTAACTTAGCACCTGCAAATATAAAAAAAGAAGGCTCCAATTTTGATTTGCCTATTGCAGTTGGTATATTAATTGCAATGGAAAAAGTTCAAAAACATGAAATACAATCTTTTCTTGAAAAAACTTTATTTTTAGGAGAACTGTCATTAGACGGAAAAATAAATCAGATAAATGGAGTTTTGCCTATCTGTATCGAAGCGGTAAAAAAAGGATTAAAACGTATATTATTACCAAAAGAAAACGCAAAGGAAGCCTCTATAGTAAAAGGAATAGAAATTTATGCAGTAGACAGTCTAAAGCAAGTGGTAGAATTCTTAGATAATGAAAAAATATTACAAAAAGAATCTGAATGGCAAAATGAAAAACTAGGAGATAAAAAATATCCGGTTGATTTTTCTGAAGTCAAGGGACAAGAAACTGCAAAACGAGCTTTAGAAATTGCTGCAGCACGGTGGACATAATTGCTTGTTAATTCGGAAGTCCCGGTTCACGGAAAAACAATGTTAGCAAAAAGAATACCAACAATTTTACCAGAAATGACTTTTGAAGAGTCATTAGAAGTAACTAAGATACACAGTATTGCAGGGGTGCTTTCTTCAGAAATCCCCATTGTTTTGCAAAGACCATTTAGAAGTCCACATTATACAATTTCTGGGATTGCACTAGTTGGAGGAGGTAAAGTCCCAAAACCACGGAGAAATCAGTTTAGCACATTGTGGAGTTTTATTTTTAGATGAATTACCAGAATTTAAAAAGAGTGTACTAGAAGTATTAAGAGGACCATTAGAAGATAGAATAATTACAATTAGTAGAATACAAGCATCTTTTAGCTACCCTTGTAATTTCATGTTAATAGCTTCTATGAATCCATGTCCATGTGGTTATTATGGTTCTAAAGAAAAAGAATGTAACTGTACACAAGAACAAATAAAAAAATACATAGGAAAAATTAGTGGTCCACTTTTAGACAGAATTGATTTACATATAGAGGTAAGTGGTGTTAGATATGAAAAATTAAGAAACCAAAAAAAAGGTGAAACATCTGAGCAAATTCGAGAAAGGGTTGATATGGCAAGAAAAATACAGCAATGTAGATACAAAGATAATGGTATTTTTTCTAATGCTGAACTAACGCCAAAATTAATACAAGAACATTGTAGAATTGACGATAAAAGTGACAAAATTTTAGAGAAAGCTTTTGAAAAATTGGGATTAACAGCAAGAGCCTTTGGAAGAATTTTAAAAGTAGCAAGGACAATTGCGGATTTAGAGCAAAGCGAAAAGATTGAAAGTATGCATGTAATAGAAGCGATACAGTACAGGAGTTTAGATAAAAAATATTGGGGAAATTAGAAAGGAGAAAACTATTAGATATATTTCATTTTTAGAAAAAGAGTTTCCAAAAAAACTAAAAGACCTTAAAAATCCAATTGAAGGGCTTTATGTGGAAGGAAATGAAAAAATATTAAATACAAATTGTATTTCTATAGTTGGTTCAAGATGTTGTTCAGAAGAAGGAGCAAAGATTGCAAGAAAATTTGCAAAAGAGTTGGCTTTTCAAGGACTAACTATTGTTAGTGGAATGGCAAAAGGAATTGACAGTGCGGCTCATCAGCGGAGCAATTGATGCAGAAGGAAGAACTATAGCGGTGCTAGGATGTGGGTTGAACCATATTTACCCAGTAGAAAATAAAGCACTATATAATCAAATATTAGAACATAATGGAGCTGTGATTACAGAATATCCACCAGAAGTATTTGCAAAGTCAGAGTACTTTTTGGCAAGAAACAGAATTGTAAGTGGATTATCTTTAGGTACATTGGTAGTAGAAGCTGCACATAGAAGCGGGACTAGTGTCACAGCTAAATTTGCCAAATTACAAAATAGAAAGATATTTTGTATACCACATGAATTTAATAATATAAGAGGCATTCGGAACAAATAGATTATTAAAGCAGGGTGCGATTTTAGTAACTAATACAAAAGATATAATAGAAAGCTTTCAAGAAATTAAATATAGTGAAAGAAAGGAAGAAAAGAATCTTGTAATTCCGCAAAAATATAAGAAAATTTATGAATTATTAAGTAAAAAACCAATGGAAGCTAATGAAATAGCAAGAAAACTAAAAGAACCTATACAGATAATTCTTTCTATATTATTTTCCATGGAAATGGATGAATATATTCAAAAAATAGGAACAGGTGAATATAAAATAAAAAAAGAGGAGTAAAAATGTATCAAAGACATGAAACTGGAAAATGGGGAGAAGAAAAAGCTTGCGAATACTTATTACAAAACGGTTATAGAGTAATTGAAAGAAATTTTACTTGTAAACAAGGTGAAATTGATATAATTGCCTGGGAGAAAAAGTCAAAAGAATTAATATTCATAGAAGTAAAAACGAGAACGAATAAAATATATGGCAGCCCAATTGAAGCAGTAAACCAACGAAAACAGAAACATATTTATTGGGCTGCACAATACTACATTTATATACATCAAATAAAAGAAACATATTTAAGATTTGATGTTATAGAAATTTATGCAATTAAAGGGAAGAGCAAGATTTGTCATATTAAGAAAATATTTTAACATTCCTTGACCCATACAGAAACACTACCACCACTAACAAAAAAGGTACCATTGCCGTTTTCATCAATAAGGACCTTTTCAGCACGATTTCCTAAATAATCATAAAATTTAGAACCAGCAAAATGTTTGCCAACATACATTTGTTTTTGACCTTCTCCATTATCAGAAAGTAAAACTGCCATTCCAGAGTAAATATGGCTAACATCACCTTCACGAGTCCACCCTATAATATCGTTATGGTCAAAATAGTCATGTTGTTGACCATACGCAAATTGCTTACGAAGTAAAAGCAGTTTATCTAAAAGAGTTTTTTTAGACGCTATTTTTTCATGAGAAATACCATAGTAATCACCATAAAAAACACAAGGAATACCATCTTGTCGTAATAAAATAATAGAATATGCAAGGGGTTTAAACCAATCCTGAACCCAAGAGAATAAAGCCTGACCAGGTTCTGTATCATGGTTATCTACGAAGGTAACAGCTTTGTTAGGTTCTTCTTCTACAAGGGAATGGTCTAAAATTTTAGACATATCATAATTTCCACCTGCAATAGAAGCATCATAGAAGTTATAATGTAAAGGGGAATCAAACAAAGACATTGTACCTTTTGTATCCTGTAGATATTTTTTTAAAATATCTACATTAGCATTCCAATATTCTCCTACAGCAAATAGTGATTTTTCAGAGCTGTCACGAACATCGTGCAACCAATCAACAAAAAAGCTTGCACGTATATGTTTAACAGCATCTAAACGAAACCCATCTAAATCAGCGATTGAAACATACCACTTACCCCAAGAAGTAAGTTCATTCACAACGTCCATATTATTTAAGTCAATATCTGCACCCATTAAATAATCATAATTTCCGTTTTCTTTGTCAACATTTTCATCCCAGCGTTTTCCATAAAATTTATAAATAGAGTTGATACCATTTCTATCATCCCAATCAACACCGTGAAAATGAGTCCAATTCCATTTAAAAGAAGAATAAGTATTTCCTCTACCAGGAAAAGTATATTTTGTCCAAGCTAATATAGGAACAATATTATTTGTAATTTCAATAGAATTATTACGATTAGAAAAGGATTCTTGTGCAGCCAAAACCTCCTCTGTTTCATCTGCTCCAAATTTGTGGTTTAATACAATATCGGCATAAACTTTTATTTGATTTTCATGAAGTATCCTTATGGCTGCTAAATATTCGTCTTTGGTTCCATATTTAGTAGCAATAGATCCTTTTTGATTAAATTCACCTAAATCGTATAAATCATAAACTCCATAACCAGTATCAGCGATGCCACCACTTCCTTTGTAGGCAGGAGGAAGCCACAACGCTGTTATACCTATGTTATTTAAATTAGAGGCTTCACCGAGCAACTTGATTCCATAAAGGAAAAGGAGAAGGTAAATACCATTCGAAATATTGCATTATTGTTTGATTAACCAAAATAATCATCCTTTCTTATTGCTATAATAAAATTATATAAATAAAAAAAAAAAGAAACAAGGAAATAACTTTAAAAGTAGAAAATTAAAAATCGTACTATTAAAATTGCTATTGCAATAGTAATTTTAATAGTACGATTTTTAGATAAGGCACATATATTTAACGAAGTGTAACTTAACTTTATGATAATTAAAAAATTCTTTCTATAATTTTTAAGAGATTTTCTAATTCCAAATTATGACATTCTACAATTTCGAGTTTTTGATTCTTGTTTTCCTTCAAAAATTTCTCTGCATGACAGCGTGTAAGAAAAAAATGGTCGCCATCAGCTGTAGTTACTTTAAAAAGACCAATCGTATGTACTACATCAGTCGAGCGAATTTTTTGATTTTTCATTTCACAAGATAATGAATGAAGGTAATCTGAATCATTTTTAAAAGAAGAAAGTTTTTCATCTAGTAAAACCAAATCCTCAATTCTAGAAATAATATTATCCCAATATGAAAAATCTGTATCTGTAATAACATCAACGTATTCCAATTCAAATAGTTTTTTTCGCTCTAAAGTGTATTTTTCAGCTTGTAATTTTGTTTTTTCTAATAACATACAAGCTCTACTTCTTAATTCTAATTCTTTTTTTGACAATGACAACATTAAAACCTCCTTACTACTTATCTAAAAAATAGAAAAATAAATCTAAAAAACATAAAAATAAAGAAATGAATTAATGGCTATTTAATCTGCTAGCAAAATATAATACTTCCTAATAATAGGAAAACTAATAATTTTTAAAGTTATTGATAATCTGAGCAATGCAGTTTTTACAAACCATTTTCCCATGAAAAATATGTATATTTTTAGAAGAAAAGCAGAAAATACAAGTATTGTTACTATGTCCTAAAACAATAGACTTTCCTTCTCGATAGATTTGTATGGAAGTACTTGGCTTAATATCACATGATAGTAACAATTCTTTTGGAATCTTGAATCGACCAAGAAAATCAATATATTTAATAATCCCAGTAGATTTCATAAAAACCTCCATACGTGAAACTTCACGTATATTATATGACGAAAATTTCATAGTTGTCAAGAAGAAAATGTGTGAAACTTTACGTACAATGAAAAAAATTTTTTGATATACTGACCACAAAAATAGAAATGGAGGCGAAAATCACGGACTTTTCAGAAGCTATGATAAAGCGAATCGAACAACTGTGCAAAGAAAAAAAGATGAACATCAATCAATTAGCAACAAGAGCTGGAATTAATCCATCTACAATTCGTAGCATTATGAAAAAAAGATGTGATTCTCCAAAAGCAGAAACAGTTCATTATATTTGCATAGGATTTGGAATTGAACTAAAAGAATTTTATGATTCAGAATTATTCGAAAATATAGATGATGATTAAAAACATAAAAATTAAGACCTCTTTTTTGATTACACTTGTTATAATATTCTGTTATTGGATATTTATACACAAATTAAATCAGCAATAGAGGTTTATTATATTTTTATGGGTTTTACACAAAAATATTATATATACTTTAATTAGATGGCCATAAAAAAGTTTTTACGAAGTATTTGTAAATTTTTTGCATCAAAGGAAAAATATGTGATATAATACAAAATAAGGAGAATAAAGTGATGTATGATGTAATTATTATTGGCAAGGGACCGGCAGGAATCTCAGCAGGACTTTATACAAAAAGAGCTGGTTTAGAAACATTAATAATAGGAAAAGATTTAGGTGCACTGAGTAAAGCTGATAAAATAGAAAATTATTATGGTTTAGAATCTTTTCAAACAGGAGAACAACTAGCGCAAAATGGTATACAACAGGCAAAACAGCTAGGAATAAACATAATAACAGATGAAGTTGTGGATATCAAACTTGAAAACAACTTTAAAAGTGCAACAAGAAAAGAAATTTTTGAGTCTAAAGCAGTTATTTTAGCAACTGGTACAAATCGTGTAAAACCTAGAATTTCTGGAATAAAAGAATACGAAGGGAAAGGCATAAGTTATTGTGCGGTATGTGATGCATTTTTTTATAGGGGAAAAGATGTTGCAATTTTGGGTAGCGGAGATTATGCAACTTCTGAAATAAAAGAATTACTACCAATTGTAAAAAGTATTACTGTATTAACAAATGGTAATGGATCAATAAATTATCGTAGTGAAAAGGTAAAAATAGAACAAAGGCCAATTCGTGAATTTAGAGGAAATACTGTTTTACAGGATGTAGTTTTTGAAGATGAAACAAGTATACCTGTTTCAGGTGTGTTTATAGCAGAAGGAACAGCAAGCAGTACAGATTTCGCCAGAAAGCTAGGAGCCATTATTGAGAACGAAAAAATTAAAGTAAATGAGTATATGCAGACAAACATTCCTGGTTTATATGCTGCCGGAGATTGTACTGGAGGAATGTTACAGATAAGTAAAGCAGTTCACAACGGAGCAGTGGCAGGTTTACAGGTAGTAGAATGGATACGAAAGAACAAGGACGACAAAAATTAAAACCTCAGGAAATCATATGTATAAAAAATAAAGGAGGAAAAAAATGATATTGGAAATTACAAGTGAAAATTTTGAAAAAGAGGTAATGCAATCGCAAATGCCAGTTCTGTTAGATTTTTGGGCAAAATGGTGTGGACCATGTAGAATGCTATCTCCAATTATCGACGAAGTAGCACAAGAAACTATGGAACAAATTAAGGTAGGAAAAATAAATGTAGATGACCAACAAGAACTTGCAACTAAATTTAACATTATGAGTATTCCAACAATTATTTATATAAAAAACGGAAAAATAGAAAATAGAATAGTTGGATTGCAATCAAAAGAAACAATATTAAATCTAATAAAATAAGGATTTTACTATGTGTTACAAGCAAATAAAGTGATAAGTGAAGAAACCTCTACACTTTATTATATAAAAAGATGAAATGCTAGAAGACAAGACACAGCCAAAGTTTGGCTGTGTCACTTTAAAAATCAAACAAATGGAAAGGCGTTAAATTAATAAAGGGGGACATATGATTTTACATATTGTTATGGTAGAGCCTGAAATACCACAGAATACAGGAAATATTGCAAGAACATGTGCTGCCATAGGTGCAAAACTGCATCTAGTAAAGCCATTAGGATTTGAAATAAGCAATAAATATTTAAAAAGAGCAGGGTTAGATTACTGGGATAAATTAGATATAGAACAACACGAAACGCTAACAGATTTTTTAAGCCAATATCCACCAGAAAAATATTCAATATTTTTTTCTACAACAAAAGGAAAACAAGTTTATTCAGAAGTGAATTACGCCAAATTTAATGAAGTATTTATTGTTTTTGGAAAAGAAACAAAAGGGTTACCAGAAAATTTGTTACTGACATATATTGATAATACAATACGTATTCCAATGAGAGTTCATTTGCGTTCACTTAATTTGGCAAACTCAGTTGCAATTGTTGCCTATGAAGTTTTAAGACAGAAAAACTTTGAAAATTTACAAATGACAAGCAATTATTTTGATAATCAATAGAATTACAAAAATAAATATTATTAGGAGAAAAAATATGAAATATCCAAATCAAATAAAACCAGGTGATACTATTGGGGTTACTGCTACTTCAGCAGGTAATGGAGATAAATTACATATTAAAAAATTAGAAAATGCAATACAGCAATTTAAAAAAAAAGGTTACAATATAAACGAAACTCTAAACGTAAGGACAAATAACCAGGGCAGAAGTTCATCAAAGGAAAAAAGAGCAGAAGAATTTATGAATTTAATAAATAATCCAAATATAGACATGATTATTACAGCTAGAGGAGGAGATTTTTTATTAGAAATATTACCATTTATAAATTTTAAAAAAATAAAACAGTCTCCGAAGTGGGTACAAGGTTTTTCTGATACAACAGGACTTGCCTTTTGCATAACTACAATTTGTGATATAGCTACAATATATGCAAATAATTTTGGAGAATTTAGCATGGAACCATGGCATCAATCTCTAAAAAATAATTTAGAAATATTAGAAGGGAAAAATATTTGCCAGCAAAGTTTCAAAAAATATCAAGATATTTGGCAAGAAGAAGTAACAGGAAAAGAGACATATATTTTAAATAAGGATGTTAAATGGAAAAATGCAAAAGGAGAAAGCAAAATTGAGTTACATGGGAGGCTAATAGGTGGATGTTTAGATATTTTAATAAGTTTAGTTGGTACAAAATATGATAAAGTAAAAAAATTTTGTGAAAAATATCGAAATGATGGTATAATATGGTTTTTAGATAATTGTGAGCTGACCTCAGAAGGTGTTATACGTGGTTTGTGGCAATTGAAGGAAGCTGGATGGTTTTCACACGCAAAAGGATTTATATTTGGAAGAAGCATGACAGAAAAAAGTAATTATGAAATTACGTTTGAACAAGCTGTTTTAGAGGCATTAGGAGATTTTGATTTGCCAATTGTGTTAAATGCAGATATTGGACACTTGCCACCACAAATGACTTTAATAAATGGAGCAATAATATCATTGGAAAGCAAAAATGGGGCGGGAAAAATTAAATTTGAAAAAGAGTGAAGAAAAAATATAAGGTTCGACAAAACTAGACAAAAATAACCCTTACATATACTAGAAAAATGTGGTAAAATAAAAGATGGAAATATGTATGTTTAGCAAGAGAAAAACAATGCAGGAAAAATGAATATAGTTACCACATTGTATACAAAGGAAGTCTAGATTTTAAATAGAGAAAGGAGCTATAAATGATTCCAACAATACAAATCTCAGAACATAGTAGTATTAAACTAAGTGGAAGTAAAATATTATATATAGATCCATTTGGGATAAAAGATGAATTAAAAGATGCAGATTATGTTTTTTGTACACATTCACACTATGACCATTTTTCACCAGATGATATAAAAAAGGTAAGTAAAAAAAATACGCTTCTCATTATTCCAGAATCAGCAAGAGAAGATGCTGAAACTGTTATGGAGGATGATAAAATAAGATTGGTAGAGCCAAAACATTATTATCAATTAGGTGATATTATATTCGAAACATTCAATGCTTATAATATTGAAAAAGCTTATCACAAAAAAGAGAAAAAATGGGTGGGTTATTTAATCTATATGGATGGAGTAAACTATTATATTGCAGGAGATACAGATAACATTGAGGAAATACAAAATATCAAATGTGATATAGCATTTATACCAATAGGTGGAACTTATACCATGGATGTAGAAGAAGCTGCAAAATTAGCTAATACAATATCAGCAGATACAATAATACCTGTTCATTATGGAAGTATTGTGGGTAAAAAAGAAGATGGCCAAAGATTTGCTAATTTAGTAACCAACAAAAAAGTACAGCTAATGATATAAGGGTTTTATTAAGCATAACTTTAAAGAGCCTCTTTTGTAAGTTAATGAGTGCAAAATTGCTACTAACTTACAAAAGAGGCTCCTTAAGTTTAATTAAATCCATTCTTTATTAATTTTAATATAATCACGTTTTACCAAAAGAGCAACAATGCAATAAAGTAAAGGAATTAATAAAATAAATAAAATATAACTCAAAGAAAGCGGAACAAGTCCAATTAATTTACCTAGCCAAGTGGAAGGAATTACAATAGCAAATATACTAAGCAAAATAGAAGAAGCATATACCATTGTAGAACTATTACTTTGAATAAATGGTAATTTAGCAGTACGAATTATGTGTAATCCAACTAAATTTGAAACAACACCATAGCTAAACCAAATACTTTGAAAAAGACTACTATCTTCAGCACGTAATCCAAATCCAAACCATAGACTAGCAAATACAATCAAATCAAATAATGAACTAACAGGACCCATGAAAAACATAAAACGTTTAATACTATCTATATTCCATTTACAAGGCTTCTCCAAATATTCCGGATCAACATTATCAAAAGGTAGAGTAAGCTGACCTATATCATAAAGCAGACTTTGTACTAAAAGCTGAATTGGTGTAATAGGAAGAAAAGGAAGAAATGCACTTGCAATAAGAACTGAAAGTACTTCGCCAAAATTAAAGCTTACAGCCATTTTAATATATTTTAATAAATTTGCAAATGTTTTTCTACCTTCTATAACACCATCTAGTAAGATATTCAAATCTTTTTCTAGCAAAATAATATCAGCAGTTTCTTTTGCAATTGGTACAGCACTATCAACAGAAATACCTACATCAGAGTTTATAAGAGAAGGACTATCATTAATTCCGTCACCCATATAGCCAACAGTGTTTCCAGACTCTTTTAAAATCCTTACAATACGCGCTTTTTGAATTGGGGAAAGTTTTGCAAAAACATTAACTTTTCTTAGCAAACGCAATACAGCAATATCAGAGAGTTTATCTATTTGAGAACCTAGTACAATTTTAGATGTTACAATATTCAACTTTTCGCAAACCGTTCTTGTTATCTCTGCATTATCACCTGTTAATACAATAACACGAATACCAGATTGATTTAATTTTGCTACTGCTTCTTTAGCACTTTCTTTTGGAGGATCTAAAAAACCAATAAAACCAAGTAAAGTCATATTATATTCATCTTTTGCAGAAATAGAATATGGAGCAGAGTCTAAGTTTTTTTTGCATACTGCAATAACACGCAATCCCTTCTCATTTAGCTCCTTTGTAATCTTTTTAGCTAATTCTTTAGTTTCTCTATTAAGTACAGAGATTTCAGTACCGTATTGCATTTTAGAACAAATAGAAAGGATTTCTTCAACAGCACCTTTTGTTATTAATTTGATTTCACCATCAGTTGATTCTGTAACAATAGAAAGACGTCTTCGAGAGAAATCAAAAGGAATCTCATTTAATTTTTTGTATGAATCAACTATTGAAGAAATACCTACTTCTTCTGCACGGTGTATTATCGCCTCATCCATATTATTTTTTAGCCCAGTTTGAAAATATGCATTTAAAAAAGCAGAATTCAAAACAGAGATATTTTCTTCACCTTTTATATCTAAATATTTTTCAAGTACAATTTTATCTTCAGTTAAAGTGCCTGTTTTATCAGTACAAAGAACATCCATAGTACCAAAACTTTGAATAGAATCTAGCTTTTTTACAATGGTTTTCTTTTTCGACATACGAATAGCACCTTTAGCTAAACTTGATGACAAAATAACTGGAAGTAACAAAGGTGTAATTCCAATGGCAATTGCTACAGCAAAGGTGAAGGCAGTGACAGTATTATGTTTCCAAGCATTTATTAAAAATGTAATTGGAATCATTATAAACATAAATTTAATAAGTAATTTGCTAATACTTTCAATACCTCTTTGAAAGGTTGTTTTAGGTTTTTCAAAAGAAACCGAGTGAGCGATTTTACCAAAATATGAATCATCTGCAATCTTTATAACAACACCATTTCCATAACCACTTACAACATTTGTTCCCATAAAGCAGATATTTTCTAAATCAGAAATACTGTCAATATTATTAAAATCCAATATGGCATTTTCATTTTTCTTAACTGCTTCTGATTCACCAGTTAATGATGACTGACTAATATATAAATCCTTTGATTCTAATAGGCGCAAATCTGCAGGAACAAGACTTCCAGCAGAAAGAACAACTATATCACCAATTGTTATTTCTGACATAGGAACAGACAATTCTTTACCATCACGCAATACAACACAAGTAGTTGCAACAAGTTCCTTTAACTTTTCAGCAGCTCTATTTGACTTAAATTCTTCAAAAAATTCTAGAACAGTACTTGCACTGACTAATAATAAGATAACAATAATATTAGCGAAACTAGGATTCACAGGTAAAATAACATCTGTATATAATAAAATAGTTACGATACCTAAAAGAATACTGTTAAAAGGACTAAATAAGCTACCTAATAAATATGAATACCATTTTTTAGGTTTAGTTCTACTAATTTGATTTAAGCCATAACGGCTAAAACGATTTTTTGCTTCTTGGCTGGATAATCCGAGATAAAGATACTGAATTTTTCGAAATATAAGTATTTTTATCTAATAAAGGAGCCTCTCCATAAAAAGAAGAAATAGAAATATTATCTTTTAAGATTGTGGACATATAAAAACCTCCTTTAAATATTATAACACAAAAAAAAATAAATAAATATAAAAAGTTGTTATAAAATAAAATCTATGATAAAATCAAAAAACAAGGGGAAAGCAAATTATGAGAATGAGAAAAAAAGCATGGGCAAGACCAGAACTGGAAAAATGTAGTTATTTTATACAACAGCCAACAAGCCAAAGGGGAAAATGGAACGAGTGGTTTTCACAGCAAGCACCAATTTATTTGGAATTAGGATGCGGAAAGGGAAGCTTTTTAGCACAAATGGCGAGTGCAAATTTAGGGATCAATTTTATAGCAGTAGATATAAAAGATGATATGCTCGGATATGCAAGAAGGAAATTACAGCAGATTTATAATGAAAAAGAAATAAACAATGTAGCACTTGTACCATATGATATAGAACGAATTAAAGATATATTTTCTCAAAAAGATACGGTAGATAGAATTTATATAAATTTCTGCAATCCATGGCCAAGACCTAGACATCATAAAAAACGACTTACTCATACAAGACAACTGGAGAAATACAAGGAATTTTTAAAAATTGGCGGAGAAATATTTTTTAAAACTGATGATAGTAATCTATATAAAGATAGTTTACAATATTTTAAACAAGCAGGCTATAATATCATAAAGAAAACAGACAACTTAGACAGACAAGACAGTAATATAGAAACAGAACATGAAATAATGTTCCGTGAAATTGGAATACCAATAAAGCAAATTATTGCAAAAAGAAATTAATTTGAAAGGAAGAAAAAAATGGAAGATTCAAAAGTGTATTTTAGTGATTTTCGTGCTAAACCAGGACAAAGTTTATTACAAAAATTAGAGAAATTGATGAAAAAAGCAGGAATGGAAACAATAGATTTCCAGAATAAATTTGTTGCGATTAAAATTCATTTCGGAGAACCTGGAAACTTAGCGTATTTAAGGCCAAACTATGCAAAAGTAGTTGCAGATTTGGTAAAAAAGTTAGGTGGAAAACCATTTTTAACAGATTGTAATACTCTTTATGTAGGTAGAAGGAAAAATGCCATTGACCATATTGAAGCAGCCTACGAAAATGGCTTTACTCCATTTTCAACAGGGTGTCAGATAATCATCGCAGATGGTTTAAAAGGTACAGATGATGAGCCAGTACCAATTTATTTAGACTATGTAAGTGAAGCAAAAATAGGAAGAGCTATTATGGATGCGGATATAATCATTTCGCTAAATCACTTTAAAGGACATGAGGCAACAGGTTTTGGAGGTGCACTTAAAAATCTTGGAATGGGCTGCGGTTCACGTGCTGGAAAAATGGAAATGCACAGTAGTGGAAAGCCACATAATATTGAAAACAAATGTGTTGGTTGTCGAAAATGTGAAAAAATTTGTGCACATGGTGCAATCTCGTTTAACAATAATGGAAAAGCACAAATTGACTATGAAAAATGTGTTGGATGTGGTAGATGTATAGGAATTTGTAATTTTGATGCTATAAAATCACCAAATGATGAATCAAATGATATATTGAACAAGAAAATTGCTGAATATACATATGCAGTTGTAAAAGATAGACCAGCTTTTCATATTAGCTTAATTACAGATGTTTCACCAAATTGTGACTGTCATGCAGAAAATGATGCACCCATTGTGCCGAACATAGGGATGCTGGCATCATTTGATCCAGTTGCACTTGATAAAGCATGTGCCGATTTAGTAAACAAACAAATACCTTTTGAAAATAGTAATTTGGGAGAGCATTTAAAAAAATTTGATGATAAACATGATAATATCGATATGAATCACCCAGAAACAAATTGGCATAGTAGTATTGAACATGCGATAAAAATTGGTCTAGGAACAGACAAATATGATTTAATTGAAATAAAATAAAAGGAGTCTTAAAGTGAAAGCACTTGTAACAGGAGCTTCTTCTGGTATAGGAAGAGATATATGTCGTTATTTAAGTCAAAAAGGATATGATTTAATTTTAGTAGCAAGAGATGAACTAAGATTAAAGAAATTGCAGAAAGAGATAAGTACGAATTCAGAAATTATAATTATGGATTTAACAAATAAGGAAAAAATTTTTGAATTGTATGAACAATTTAAAGAACAAAACATCGATATACTAATTAATGATGCAGGATTTCGGTTTGTTCGGGAAATTTGATGAAATAGATTTAGAATCAGAAATTAAAATGATAGAAACAAACATTATAGCGTTACATATTTTAACTAAATTATTTTTAAGAGATATGAAAAAAAGAAACAGTGGTTATGTTTTAAATGTATCATCAATGGCCTCATTTGAACCTGGACCACTTATGTCGACATATTATGCAACAAAAGCTTATGTAACAAGTTTGTCTAGAGCCATATGTAAGGAACTAAAAAAAGACAAGTCAAATGTTAAAGTGTCAGTTCTATGCCCTGGACCAGTTGATACCAATTTTAATAATGTTGCAGGTGTCAGTTTTAGTGTGAAGCAACTTACTAGCCAGTATGTGGCTAAATGTGCAGTAGATGGATTACTCAGAGGGAAGAAAATAATAATACCCGGTTTTTTTAATAAATGTTTACATGTTTCAAGTAAATTTATACCAACAACTGTAGCTATGGAATTTGTATATTATAATCAGAAGAGAAAGTCAAATAAAAAATACAAACAAAAGAAATAAACAAATGGATATAAAGCACTAAAAATAACGTCACCACATATAATAATATGAGGTGGCGTTATTGAATTGTTTAGAGAATTTAGGACCAAAGGAATTAGTATTATTTGCAACAGAAATATCCATCTTAATTGCAGACAACAAAACAAGTGATGAGCTTGATTTGTTAGGTAATTTTTTTTCAACAATAGGGCAAAATTTAAGTACAATGGCAATAACTAATTCTACAGTAGAAAAAGAACGTTAGTGAGCATCCTCAATTTCTTTTTGCAAAGTAACTGTAATAACAGTACCTTTTTCTACTTGACTTCCAAATACATAGTCTTGACTAATTACCTTTCCGGTTCCCTCAATTTTTATATTTAAATTTTTTGACCTTACAGAATTAATTGCTTGCTGAGCCGTCATTCCACGCAGGTCTGGAACAGAAACTGAAATGTGAACAGTAGAATCTTCTGTATAAAGGTATATAATAGAATCATTTAACAAGCGCACGCCAGGTTTTGGAACTTGATCTGAAACTAATGTTGTTGTTTTATCTGTATTAGTACTTGACTCTACACGAAAACCAGCGGCTTCTAATATCTTTTCTGCTTCTGCTACTGTTTTATTTCGAACATCAGTTACTAATGCTTCGGCAGAGTTTGAATCATTGCTATCATCTGAAGACTGATTATTAGAAGAAATACCTAGATAAGGTAAAATCTCAGTAAAAATTTGGTTTACAACAGGACCAGCAGTTTCTCCACCTTGATATTTTTCACCAGTTGGATGATAAAGTGTTACTAAAACAACGACCTTAACATCTGTTGTAGGTGCAACTCCAATAAAAGAAGAAACATAACCTTGATCTGGTTTATCTTCAGGAGGTTCAGAAGTTCCACTCTTGCCACCAATAGAATAACCCTCAATGTTAACATATTGACCAGTACCATCCACAACAACAGAACGCATCATACTGCGCATTTCTTCTGAAGTTTCTTTTGAAATAACTTGTCTTACTTCAACAGGATCATAATTTGTAACTACATTTGTATCAGCATTTATAACTTGTTTTACAATTCTTGGCTTCATTAATATTCCATCATTTACAATAGCAGAAACTGCAGTAATGAGTTGAAGAGGTGTAATAGTAAAACGCTGTCCAAAAGATAAAGTTGCAAGTTCAATTGGTTTAATGGTATCTTCATTATGCATAATGCTACTAGATTCTCCATAAAGTCCAGAACCGGTTGTATTAAATAACCCATATGCACGCATATAGCGATAGAATGTAGAGACTCCAATTCTTTCACCAAGCTGTATAAAAGCAGGATTGCATGAGTTTTGTAATGCTTCTCTTAAAGATTGTCCATAATGTGGCTTGTACGAACGCCAACAATCAACATTTTTTCCATCTACTGTATAATGTCCAGAACAATAAAACTCATTTTCTGTATCTGGGACACATAATCCTTCTTCGAGTGCAATAGAAGCAGTAATCAACTTAAAAGTAGAACCTGGTTCGTAAGTGGCACTTGCAGCTTTGTTTCTCCACATCTCATATAGTTTAGAAACTTTCTCATCAGAAGTTAAATCATCCCAACCATCAGAGAGCCATTCATTTGGTGTATATGGTGAATTTAAGTCATAGTCTGGATAATTTGCCATTGCTAAAATATCGCCAGTTTCTGGATTCATAACAATTGCATTACCACCATCTTGACATCCATTCTCAATAACTGCCTGTTTCAAATATTTCTCTACAATAGATTGTATTTTATAATCAATACTAAGGATAACATTACTTCCATTTTGCACTGCAATATATTCCTTATTATCATCTACAATTTCCTGACCAGCAGCATTAGTAGTAGTTACAATTTTACCAGGAGTTCCAGCTAGCACATCTTCCAAAGTACTTTCTAGTCCCCAAAGCCCTTGATTATCTGTACCACAAAAACCAAGAATACTAGAGGCAAAATTACCAAGCGGATAAGAACGTTTAGAATCTTCATCAATATTAATTCCAGAAGAAATTTTGCTGTCACTCAT
Source organism: uncultured Clostridia bacterium (assembly GCA_944392885.1). GTDB lineage: Bacteria > Bacillota > Clostridia > TANB77 > CAG-508 > UMGS1754. Next base: position 10,764 of record CALXYG010000014.1, on the reverse strand, counting down.
CCATTCTTTTAGAGCAGTAATTTTATCTTGTTCAACTTTTTTTGCGACAGTTACAACAGAAGAGTCACTATTTACTTTTTCTAATATTGTATCATAGTCTAATTCGAAAATTTCAGCAAGATTTTTAGCGACTAACTCAGGCTCAACTTTCTCGTTATTAGAATATCGGATTTTTTCAGGATTGATAGTAACTGTATCTACACGTGAGCTTATAGCTAAAGCTTTACCTGTAGAATCATAAATAGTACCTCTTTTAGGGCTAATAATACGATTAATTGTTTGTTGTTTATAAGCTATTTCCTTATACTCTGCACCTTTTACAATTCCAATCCAAAAAAGGCGAAATATTAAAATAATAAGAAGTAAAAAAGTTATAAACATGGCAATAGACAATTTTTTCCTTCTTGTTTGCTTCAAAATATTTTCTTCAACTATTGCCTGTTCTTTTTTATTAATTTTTTGGCTTGACTTATGTGCTTGTGATTGATTTAAATAAGTATTGTTTCTTTTGGCTATATTAGAAATATTTTTATTTCCTTTTCTATTTATTTCTTCTTTTTGCATTTTATCACCATTTCCTTTGCTAATACAAATAGATTGTACAAGAAAGAACAAGAAAAATCAATAAATTTTCATAAAATTCACAATTCAAAAATATTTAGAAATAAAGAAATATAAGATAGAAATAGAATCATAGACAAAAATATTTTAATATTATATAATATCCATATTACAAAGTTGAGGAGAAAAAATGGGAAATTTAGAAGAAGAAACAAAACGAATTTTGAAAGAAAACAAGTTATATGCAAACAAAAAATTAGGGCAAAACTTTTTAATAAAAGATGAAATAATAGAAAAAATTATATGTGAAGCAACAGTTAATCAATCAGACTTAATTATAGAAATTGGCCCAGGAATTGGAGCACTAACTAAAGCATTATTAGAAAAAGCAGGTCGTGTTGTATGCATAGAATTAGATGACAATATGATTCCTATTTTAATGAATCGATTCGGAACAAACCAGAAATTTGAATTAATCCATCAAGATGTGTTAAAAGTAAATTTAAAAAATCTAATAATAGATCAAAAGAAAAATTATAAATTTAATAATGTTAAAGTAGTAGCAAATTTGCCGTATTATATTACCACACCTATTATAATGAAATTACTAGAAGAAAAGCTAGAAATACAAAGCATCACTGTAATGGTACAAAAAGAAGTCGCACAAAGATTAACAGCAAAACCGGGAGACGAATATACAGGTACAATAACATATGCAATTTATTATTATACACAGCCTAGGGTAATTGTACATGTACAAAAGGAAAGCTTTATACCATCACCAGAGGTTGATTCAGCAGTAATACAATTAAATTTGTTAGAAAAACCAAGAGTAAAAGTAACAAATGAATTATTATTTTTTAAAGTAATAAAAAGTGCTTTTATGCAAAAGAGAAAGACACTAGTAAATGCATTAGATAGCTCAAAACTGATAGAAAAACAAAAATTACAAGGATTATTAAATAAAATAGGACTGGATGAAAAAATAAGGGGAGAAAAAATGACAATAGAGGATTTTGCAAAATTAGTTGAACTAATTGATGAAAATGTAAAAAAGTAATTCAATCAAAAAGCATAAAACAAAAAGGAGTGTAACTGTACAGCTTTTAGGTGGGAATTTAGATATTGTGTGGGATGAGAAAACAAACCATGTATTCATGACAGGACCTGCTAGGAAAATATTTGATGGTATATGGTAGCAAATTCACAAAAAAATTACAAATGGATGATTGAATTAACACAAAAAAAGTAGTATACTATTAAAGTTACTACTTTTTTCTATATCAATGATAAAATTATTCATTGAAGAATTTTATTTTAAAAAGTGTAAGAAATAAAACGAAAAAAAAAGATTTTATATAACTAACTCGTTTTTATTAGGATTGCATAATATATTCAATGTGTTAGTTGAATACTAATTAATGGCAATATTTTTATTGTATAGGAAATCTTGACTTTTTACGTATACACCAAGGACAGGGTTACATATATTTGTGTAATAATTGCTAAAAGTTTTTCTTACAAAAAATCTTTGAAATAAAGTAGAGAAAGGGAAAAAATGAAACAATATTTAAAATACATGAATGGTAATTGGAAGTATGCTGTATTAGCTCCAATTTTAATTATGGTAGATACTGCTGGAATGGTAATTCAGCCATACTTTTTACAAAAAATTATTGATATAGGAATCGCTAATAATGATATGGAATACATTATCCAAACAGGACTTATAATGATTGTATGTGCGATAATTTCATTAATTGGTGGATTTCTAGCAATGTATTTTTCATCAAAAGCTGCATATGGATTTGCAGCAAATTTAAGACAGGCAATGTTAGATAAAATCCAAGAATTTTCGTTTAGTAATATTAACAAATTAAGTACTTCATCATTAGTAACAAGACTTACCAATGATGTAGAGATTATTCAACAATTAGTACAAATGATGCTACGCATGTTAATCAGGGCACCATTTATGCTTGTTTCTGGAATTATTCTTACTATTGCCATGAGTCCGAAGGTTGCAATGATATTTCTAATTATTACACCTTTGCTTGCACTTACGATGGGCTTTTTAATAAAAAAAGGATTTCCTCTTTTTATGAAGGTGCAACAAAAAATTGATAAAGTTAATTCTGTAATTCGCGAAAACTTAGTAGGTGCCAGAGTAGTTAAATCTTTTGTAAGAGAAAATTTTGAGGAAGAGCGTTTTGGCAAAGCAAATCAAGATTTAAAGGATACTACAATAAAGAGTTTTAATTTAATAATTTTATTAATGCCAGTTGTTATGCTAATTATGAATGCATCAGTGGCTGCTATTCTTTGGATTGGTGGAAATGGATTAATAGAAGTAGGACAAATAAGTGCTTGTATAACATATATATCAATGACTTTAATGTCACTAATTATGCTTTCAATGGTATTTATGAATTTCTCTCGAGCAAAAGCATCTTCAGATCGTATAATAGAAGTACTTATAGAAGAACCAGATGTGAAAGAAGAAAAAACAAACTGTACAAAGAAGATAGAAAAAGGTTTTGTAGAATATAACATAAAAAAATTTAACTTTAAAGATTCAGAAGGAGAGACTATCTTAAATAATATTGTATTTAAAGTAAAACCAGGAGAAACGGTTGCGATTATAGGAACTACAGGAACAGGAAAATCAACCTTACTAAACCTAATGCCAAGGTTTTATGATGTAACAGAAGGCTATGTTAAAATAGATGGTACAAATGTTATGGATTATAGCTTAAAAGACTTACGTGAGGGAATTGGAATAGTACCACAAGAAAATCGTTTGTTTTCTGGAACTATAGAAGAAAATATTAGATGGGGAAAACCGGATGCTACTATACAGGAAATAATTTATGCATGTAAAATTGCCCAAATCGATGAGTTCATCCAAGGGTTACCAGACAAATATAATTCAAGGGTAGAAGAAAGAGGAACAAACTTTTCAGGAGGACAAAAGCAACGCCTAACAATTGCAAGAGCATTAATTAAAAAACCAAAAATATTAATTTTAGATGATAGTGTTAGTGCACTTGATAGTACAACAGAAACAAATTTAAGAAAAGCGCTACGAGAAGAATTTTCAAATACAACAATCTTTATGGTAACGCAAAGAATCAATAGTTGCAAAACAGCAGATAAAATACTAGTAATGGATGATGGGACAATTGTAGGAGAAGGAACACATGAACAATTAATAAAAGAAAACAAAATATACCAAGAAATCAGTGAATCACAAAAAGAAGTAATGCCAGAAAAATAGGAGGGAAGAACAAATGCCAAGACCAAAAGCAAACAATGGTGGTGGAGGTCCTATGAGTGTAAACCTCGACAAAGCACAAAACTCAAAAGCAACAATAAAGCGAATTTTATCATATCTACAAGGACACAAAAAAACGTTATTTTTGGTGTTATTATTTATCATACTATATGTAATATGTAATATAGTATCATCTATTATGCTAATGCCAATTATTGATGACTATATTGTTCCAATGTTTGAAAATCCAGAAGATTCCAGCCTTAAAATAGCTTTTATTAAAATACTTTTTGCTTATATTACTATTGTTATATGTACGTCATTATTTTCTTATTTACAATCAAAGCTAATGATAAAAGCATCACAAACAGCAGTGGCAGACATGAGAAAAGATTTATTCTCTAGAATTGAAAAATTGCCAATTCACTATTTTGACACAAATGCAACAGGGGAGTTAATGAGCAGAATAGTAAATGATATTGACAATGTTAGTATTGCACTTAATACAAGTGTAAATCAAATTATTTCAGGTGTTTTGATGGCTGCTTCTACTTTACTAACAATGCTAGTTATTAGCCCGACACTAGCTCTAATTAGTATCCTAACATTACCTGTGATGCTTGTAGTAGTACAAAAAATTGCAAAAATAAACAAAAAACAATTTATCAAAAGTCAGGAAAGCCTAGCAGAAGTAAATAGCTATATTGAAGAATATGTATCTGGGCAAAAAGTAATAAAAGCATTTAATAAGGAAAATGATGTTAAAGCAAATTTTAAAAATAAAAACGAAAACTTAAGAAGAGAAGGATTTTTGGCACAAGCTGTAGCAGGAATTGTTATGCCTGCAATGGGAAGTATTAGTAACATTTCTACTGCAATTACTGCTATTGTTTCAGGAATACTAGCAATTCAAGGTAAAATTTCGATAGGTACTATTGCTGTGTATACAAGATTTTCAAAAGAATTTTCGAGACCAATAAACGAAATTACAAATCAATTTAATGTAATACAAGCGGGAATTGCAGGTGCTGAAAGATGTTTCCAAATTATCGATGAAGAGCCAGAATTTCCTGACAATATAGGAAAACCTGATTTAACAAATGTAAAAGGAAATGTAGAGATAAAAAATGTATCTTTTGGGTATGAAGAAGGAAAGCCAGTTTTAAAAAATATAAATATAGAGGCAAAACCAGGGGAAATGATAGCTATTGTTGGACCTACTGGGGCTGGAAAAACAACAATAATAAATCTACTTACAAGATTTTATGATATTAATCAAGGGGAAATTTTAATTGATGGCAAAAATATTAAAGAAATAAGCAAGGAATCACTAAGAGAAGTACTTGGAATTGTATTACAAGATACTGTTATGTTTAATGAGACAGTAAGAGAAAATATCCGTTTTGGAAAATTAGATGCCACAGAAGAAGAAATTGTAGAAGCGGCAAAACTTGCTAATGCAGACTCCTTTATAAAAAGGTTACCACACGGTTATGACACAATTTTATCAGATGATGCCGGAAATATCTCAAAAGGGCAAGCACAACTTTTAAATATTGCAAGGGTTATTTTAAATAATCCACAAATTTTGGTATTAGATGAAGCAACAAGTAATGTAGATACACGTATGGAGGTAAAGATACAACAAGCAATGAACAAGTTATTAGAAGGAAGAACTAGTTTCGTTATTGCGCATAGACTTTCTACTATTAGAAATGCTGATAAAATCATTGTAGTAAACGATGGACAAATAAAAGAACAAGGAACACATGAAGAGCTAATTAAAAAAAGAGGGATTTATTATACAATGTATACAGGAATTTTTGAAGAAGCAGGTTAAAGTAAGAATATAATTACACAAAACATAAGGATTTCCCAAAATTAATGTGTAAAAATACATTAAAAAGTTTGACTAAAATACCTTTTCAAGAACAAAGAATCATGGTATAATAAAAAGAAAAAAGGAGAAATAGTTTTGAATCAGATTCTTGTTTCTGAAAAAATATATGTAACACCAGAACTCAAGAGAAAAAAGAATTTTTATAAAACAGAATTCTTTATATCTGTTTTTTTGGTGTGTATTTTATTCTCCTTTTACATTTATGCAGAATATGATAGAAATAAAAGTGAAGAGGTTGGTAAGCAAATTTTATCTGATGTTAGTTTTTATATTGATAAAAGTGTAAAAGAATCAGATAAAGATGATGACATTATTACATTAAATGATGAGGTACTACTAATTGTACTAGAAGAGGAAGAAACTATAACAGCAAAAGAAGAGGAAAAAGAAGAAAAACCGATAGTTAATGTACAGTATAGCGAGGGAGAACCATATTATACTGTTGCTACAATAAACATACCTAAAATTAATGTAAATTATGCAGTATTGTCCAGAACCTCAGATGCACTTTTAAAAATAAGTCCTACTAAATTTTGGGGTCCAGAACCTAATGAAATTGGAAATTTCTGTATTGTCGGACATAACTACCATGACACTAGATTTTTCAGTAAAGTACCTACGCTAGAAAAAGGAGATACATTAGAACTAACGGATACAACAGGTAGAACAATAACTTATGCTATGTACGACAAATATACAGTAGAACCAACAGATGTTAGTTGTACTACACAACGTACAAACGGTAAAAAAGAAGTAACTTTGATTACATGTACTACAGATAATAAATTAAGAGTAGTTACAAAATTTAGAGAAATATAAAGTAAAAAATAAAGGAGAATAAAGTGAACCAAATTCTTATAACACAAAAGCTATATGTAACACCTGAAATAAAAAGAAAAAGAAGTTTTTATAAAATATATTTCTTATTATCACTTTTTTGTGCGGTTTTACTATTTTCCTTTTACATTTATGCAGAATATGATAGAAATCGAAGTGAAGAAGTAGGAAAAACATTGCGAAACAACACAAACTTCGATCAAATGCTAAATGAAGAAGAAAATAGGCTTTGGATTTTTGTATTAGGAGAAGAAGGAAACAGTATAGATGAAACCTATATTTTGCAAGAAGAAATGCAAGAACAGATGCAGCCACAAATACAATATAGTGAAGGAGAACCATATTACCCAATTGCCACTATCTCTATTCCAAAGATAAATGTAAATGAGGTTGTGTTATCAAGAACATCTGATGAATTATTAAAAATAAGCCCTACAAAGTTTAGAGGACCAGATCCAAATGAAATAGGAAATTTGTGCATAGTTGGGCATAATTATCGAAATACAAAATTTTTCAGTAAAGTACCTACACTAGAAATAGGGGATGCATTAGAATTAACTGATAGCAAAGGAAGAACTGTAACATATCAAATGTATAGTAAATATGAAGTTTCACCTGAAGATAGAGAGTGCCTTTTACAAGAAACAAACGGAAAAAGGGAAATAACATTAATTACTTGTACAAATGATGGAAACTTACGTGTCATAGCAAAATTTAGAGAAAAATAAGCGAAACTAAAAAGCTAGATGTTTATAGTGTGACATTTAAAATAAAATGAAGCCAAAAGCAAGATGGCTTCATTTTATTTTAATGGATATAGATACTTTAAATTTTGTACTTATGTACAAAATGAAGAAATCTTTATACTTAACTAATCATCGTCCAGTTCTGCAAACAAAGGACTATTAAAAAAGTCTTTAACCTCAATTTCAAGACCGCGACAAATGCGAACAATCGTAAGGACAGTAACACTTTTGGTTTGACGATGTTTTAAATTATTTAGGGTAGATTGAGTAATACCACAATTTGTACATAACTTATTTAATGTTAGATTTCGCTCTTGACAAAGTTCATCAATGCGAGCTTCGATAGCATTTGATAAATACATTTGAGTCACCTCTTTGTCTGTCAGTATAACAAAAAAACGAAACAAAAATTAACTCAAATGAGTTGACAAATAAAAATATTGCTATTAGAATAAAAAGTATCATTAAAAATAAAATTATATAAAAATTTTATCATTAAGGATAGGTGAATAGCAATTATGGAAAAAGAAGAATTAGATATGGAAAATATTATAAATGAAATATTTAAAGAACGTGTTGTAAAAATGAAGGAAAAATTAAAATTCAATGCACCAATTTTCGAAGAAACGGAGGAACTAAATGAAAAAGAAATACAGTTTAGAACGGCAGTAAATAATATACCAACAGCATTAAAACAAACAAGAAGGAACATTGTAGATAGTTTTATAAACTATATAGAAATTTTAGATAAAAAAAATCAAAATTATTATGAAGAATATTACAAACAAGGAGTTATTGATGGTATCAAACTAATGAACGGAGTCCTAAAATAAAGCACCTTCTAATTGTAGGAGCTTTTTCTTTATTTCTAGACCACCAGCATAACCAACTAACTTTCCATTTGCGCCAATAACTCTATGACATGGAATAATAATCATAATAGGATTATTATGGTTAGCCATACCTACAGCACGGAATGCTTTAGATAAGCCAATCTGATTTGCAATTTGCCCATATGTTCTTGTTTGCCCATAAGGAATTGCAATAAGAGAATTCCAAACCTTTTTTTGAAAATCAGTTCCAGATGGTAAAAGAGGTAGTGAAAAAATCTTTCTAATGCCAGAAAAATATTCTGATAATTGTTTCACGGCTTCCTCCAAAAGAACAGTTTTTTTTATGTGAGAAATATACTCAGGTTTTTCTAAAGTAATCTTAGTAATTGAGTTACCATTCTCATAAATAAAAATAGAACCAATAGGACTTTCCATTTGGCAGATATTTTCCATAAAACCCCCTTAATGAACTAAAACTAATAAAATTATACTTGAAATACAAATATTTTTCAATACATTATAAATGTTAGCATAAAGGCATAACCAAAAAATACAAAAATTGACAATTTGTTATAAAAATGTTATAATAATAACATATTTTTTATAAAGGAGATATAGAAGATGTCTAAAAACCAACGCAACAACAATGTTCGGTCAGTAATAAAACTTGGTGGCATTATTTTTGTCTCTGCCATTTTCTTATTTGGGCTATTGGCATTTTTCTCAATTTGCCAAAAAATCACATATATTACTATGGAAATGTATATGATTTTCCAAAGGCAAGAAGAACTATCAGATGTTTCCCACATTATACAACAGGAACTACGCAATTCAAGTGATGTGATAGTAAGATGGTATGCAAATATGAGTACAAAGGGGAAAATTGTAACCGCTAGCGCAATATTTGCTATTGGAATGGCTGGAGTGATTTGGCTAAGAGGAATACTATGGAAGTTTTCAAATTTCCGCAGGCGGTATAAGGAAAGATATGGCATCAATTTTTGGACAGCACTAGCGTATTTGCCAATATACTGTTTTCATGTCAAAGACTCGAAATATGCAACAGGGAATATACCCAGATATATCTATGCAAGAAGAATGAAAAAATCGAGAAAACAGTCCAAAAAAGAAAAATAAGAAAGCCCCAAATGGCATTCTTAATCAAGAAGGTTGTGCAAAAAGCAACCTTCTTTTTTGTAAAAAAAATACTGATTTCTTACATGCAAGAAGGTTAAGATATCATTTTATAAAACATAAACTAAATAGAATGGAGAAAATACTAACTATTATTTAAAAATCTTAAACTATTTAAAAACTACCTTCATAAAATATAATGAGAAAATATAATTAATGGAGGTAAAATTATGGCAAAAATAATTGTTTTTAATAATGATACAGATCGTATAGAAACTTATTATAGAGGAGAAGCTGAGTCAATGCCATATAATACAAATGGAACGCTTCGTGTAAGAGAGTTTCGCGGTTCTAGTAATTCGCCGACTTTATGGACAACAAAAAGAGCGATGCAAAGTTGGAATGCACAAAGATATATATATGGAAGCCAAATCCCAGTAGGTTTTGCATTTAAAAGACCTTGGGAAGGTGGACATGGTACACAATCACAACATTATGCAGGAGTAGCTTTTGATGTAGGTCAAAAATTAAGTAGTTCTGAACGAAATAAATTAAGAGAAAGTGCTATATCGTCAGGACTATGGAGTTATGTAGAACCAGCTAATTTAACACCAACATGGGTTCATTTTGATAAACGATTTCGGAAAACCTGCTTGTGGTACTGCAGGTTATCCTCAGCTAAGTCAGGGAAGTCGTAGTAATTATGTTCTAATTGCACAAGATGATTTAAATACACTTGGCTTTAGAACAGGGGGGTTAGATGGAATTTTTGGAAGTCAAACTAAAAATGCAGTGACAAGATATCAAACAAGTAGAGGTCTAAATGCAGATGGGATTATAGGATGCAACACATGGCGTTCTTTACAAGAAGATGTTGTAGGAACTGGAAGGACCAGTACAACATTAGACTAAAATAGAAAACTAAATTCATAATTAAATTAATGTAAGAATATGGTATGCAAATTACATACCATATTTTTTAGACTATAGAAAACCCGTGTAACAACTTTTCGTATCGGCAAATCAATACACTTCTTCGAAAACATAATTTAATTAGAAAGGTAGAAAAAAAATTTCATACGAAGCGAGATTTATTTCTGTAAAAAAATAATTAAATTTTTTAAAAAAATTTAAAAAAACTATTGCAAAAGAAAAGTTTATGTATTAAAATCTAAATGAAGTGGTAAGAAGTGGTGAAAAGTGGAGGAAAGTGTATAGGAGGTGACAAAGGTTGTTTATTGGAGAATACGAGCATTCTGTAGATGCAAAAGGTAGACTAATAATGCCAGCTAAACTAAGAGATGAAATAGGAGAAGCATTTATTATAACAAAAGGGTTAGATGGTTGTTTGTTTGCGTATTCAAAAAAAGAATGGACAGCTTTTGAAGAAAAACTAGGTTCACTTCCACTTAGCAGTAAAAATGCCAGAGATTTTACAAGATTCTTCTTATCAGGAGCAATTGAATGTGAAATAGATAA
>CALXYG010000013.1 GCA_944392885.1 uncultured Clostridia bacterium | reverse complement strand
TTTTAAATCTTCTATATCCACTAGCCTCACCTACTTTCAATGTGTTTTTGACTTTCTAAAGTTCCGTCGTAATTATTAATATTTTCCCAACTAATTTGCTCTTCTTTGGTAAGTCCATCTTCTATATCTTTGTTAGAATGTATAATCTCTTTTATTGGTTCTGTTACTTTAGGTAATTCAATCGGTTCTTCATTTTTTAGTTTCTGACCATTTTTAAGTCCTAAAGTATATGACACAATAATAAAGAATCCAAATAAAGCACACAACAATACTGTTTCCATTATTTATCACTCTTTTTCTTTTTCACTTTTTTTGTTTTGACTGCTTTTATTGTAACAGTCTTTGCGATTGGATCTTTTTCAATTGCAATTGGTGCAGTATAACCATGCCTTTCTCTAAATATTTTCTTTTTCATATGATCACTATCTCCTCTCCCCAGTCTTTTTGTACTGGCTTTTCAAAATCAAAATTAAATGTCTTTTCAACATTTTTCACTTCTTTTGTAGGTGCTGTTCTACTCACGCAGAAATACCTTAACGCATCCGTAATATGCGTTGGTTCATGTGGCTCTGTTGCTACATCGTTTGGTTCTTTCTCATCATGCTGTAGTTGGGGTAAGTATTTAATAAGATTGACACAATTGCTGAATATCTTTAAGTCACTATCTTCATATAGTTCTCCAGTTTGTTCATTCCTAACTTTCCTTACTTTTAGCCATTCCTTTACATTTAACCATCCAGCTATCCGATTATTGCTAGCTTTAGTTAAATCAATACCACCTTCCCAGAATAATTCAGCAGTACTTTTACCTGTATCTCTGTTGCGATTCCATAAATCTGGTGGGGCATATATGTATTTATATTTGTAATGCCTCATGATGCTTTTTAATGTTTGCCTAGCCTCGCTAACGATTAGGTTTGATTTATGTATCTCGTTGTACACATAAGCCTTTCCTTTTGTATCTATCGCAATAAAAAGGACTGCGAACATATCAAGCCCGTAGTCCATTGCAATATATCTATTCCAGTGCTCTGGTATTTGAAAAGGTTCTATTACATGTATCCTGCGTTTGAACTCTGGAAAAAACATTCCATCATAAATATCCCAATCACCATATTTCAATGCTTTTCTTTCTTTTTCTGGCAAAGCATCCAATCGCTTTATGTAATCTGGATCATACTCCAACATAAATTTATTATCAGTAACTAGACTAGGAATAAATATTCTGGTTACTTCTTCTCCAGTTTCTAATTTGCATGTGTGTATTGTGTTTGGCTCACCAATGTCTATAAATCTTTCTTTAACCCAACTATGACCGACACCACCTGGATTAGTAGAGCTTTTTATTCTTTTAGGATAAGGGTTAGCCCCACGACATCTCGAAATCATGTATGTGTACATAAACTCTGTAAAGTGTGTTAATTCATCGAATCGAATAACATCATATTCAGCCGATTGATACTGATATACATCCTTTTCATACTGAATATATCCAAAGTCTATAATACTTCCGTTATTAAATTTCCAAGTATGTTTAGAACTATTATAATCTGCTATGGATAATGGATATATATCCAAACTAACACGTATCAATGACTTTTCTAAATCCGCAAATGTACTTCTAAATATGATTTGCTTACTTTTTTTGTATTTCAAAGCATATAGTAACCCATCTACTAATTGCCCATATGATTTACCACCACCTGCAGCACCACCGAATAATGTCTCAAAAGCATTAGAATTGATAAATTTTTCTTGTTTTTTGGTTATTGATATTTTCATTATTCAACAACTCTTATTTCTACTTCAAATTTATTATTCTCTGTACTTTCACCAGTAGCAAGTCGCATCTTATCGTACAGCGTTCCCATAGCTGTTGTTAATTCGGATAAACTATTCAATTGCATTTTGGATATTTTATTAACTATTATTTTTTTCTGTGTTTCATTCAGTTCTTTTTTATCCATATTCCATACCATTTGTATGATTTCTTCTAATTCAGCTTGATTTCCTCTAGCAATATCAATTCTGTCTTCAATAAGATCTAAAGATTTATTTATAATGCGATTGGCTCGGTCAGAAAACAATTCTTTTTTTTGTTCGGAAACTTTCGCAAATTCTTCGGAATGTTCGTTAATAATTTTCTTTACTGATTTATCGGACACACCACACTCCTTTGCGGTTGCATTATAACTATTAGTAAGCGCATAACTAGCCATAACCTCTTGTATTTTTTGATTATCAATTTTTACTCCTCTAGCCATACACTTCACTTCCTTTCTATTTTCTTACTCTCCTCATTGGCAAATCTAGATAATCGAACCAAATTGGATCATCTATCTTAAGAACGTCGTCATGTCTAACTATCAATACGGATTCGTAGTCGTCTGCGCTAACATATGATATGAACTCATATGCTTTTTCTTCTAGATAAACTGTATTTAATTGTTCCCAACCATATTTTCGATTTCTTCCGTATATTCTGTAGCTAATCATTTGCATTGCCCCTTTCCATTTTTTGGACACAACTTGCAATTTGCATACTTCATGCAATATTTAAAAAAATCAAAGTCATTTTTTGGCTTTGATTTCTTCTCTTCTTTCTTTTTATTCTTTTTCATAACATCATTCTTTTCTTATTTCCGAACACAACGAGCTAATCTAGAAGCGAGGTGACTAAGAAATATATAGTCTTGTAACATGACAGTTGCACTTTTTAGAAAGGCTTAGGGTTTATATGAAACATATTAATTATTAATTAGCTTTGTGTTCCCAAATAAAAAAGCAACCGAAGTTGCTATGGTAATTGGCTAATCTCGTGGATAGCTACGCAATTTTTCTCTCGCGAAAATTGATAACACGTACAAGTTTTCTGTGAATTACCAACACTTAGGTTACCTGCAGAATCCTTCACTACTAAAGTAAGTTTAACCAACTGTAACACATTTAGGATGTTACCAACTATTTATCCAACAGCGGTCATGACTCCGCGTGTATAAATCAATCATATATAGTATCTTTTTTAGATACTGTACTAAATAATAAGCTCACATAGTGTTGCACCATTTCTCCTTATAAGGCTTTAAGGCTTTTCAGTATATGGCTGTCGACATGCTAACTTCTGTCTGTCGCTATTATCCAGTACACTACCTAAAAGGTAGTTCTAAAAGAATAAAAAGGGGTTGACTAGTTTGTAGGGTAGTACATAACTAGTGATACAAAAAAATAACATGAGGTCATACTCATGTTAAAATTTTCCTATCATACAAATTGTAACAGAAAAAAAGTGACATTTCAATATTTTTCTGTCATTTCCATATATTCATATGTTTAATTTCTTCATTTTTTTCTTGAATAATTTTTTTTGCCAAAATTTTTGCTTCTTGATGCTGTTTTTCATAGTCTTTTTTTTGACGTTGAGTCAAATCTTCTAACAACAATGGTTTTTTCTCTGTATGTATACTCTGTGCAAGAATTTTGAATTGAGAAGTATCTATGTCTAAATCAAATAGCACATCAAACTCTTGTAATGGCTCAATTTCCTTTTTATAACATCTATAAAACCAATGTTCCGATATCCCAGTAGCTTTAGATGCTTCTTCTACTGTATCATAATGTATACTTTTTAAATCTGATAATCTAAAAATGGTCACTCCAGAGTTCTTTAATCTCTTTGTTATATAGCCCTTTTGTATCATTTCTGGTGTAATCACTAACTGTCCACCTTCTGATACATTATATCCATCATTTATTGAATCATATTTTTTAATATATTCCTTTTCTTTTTCCCAAGCTTCTTGTAATGTTAAATTTTCTAATAAAATAATATGCTTAAATCCATTCCAACCATATTTTTTTATAGCATTATAGAACTTATCTTGAGATTTGTATCCTTCTCCATTTCTCCACCTTTTTTTGGGGTTTTTGCTAATACCAACATATGCTTTAAAGTCATCTTTTTTGTTAATATGTACATAAAGACTATATTTTCTTTCTTCTTCCATATAACCTCATACATTGCCTTTCACTTAAGCCTAAGACAAATGCTATATCGTTCCATGACGCATGCATCTCATTTCTTAAAAAAATCACTTTTTCTTTACTTCTTTTCTTGCAATACACATTATTCAACTTTTGTATCAGTTCTGCTTGATAACTTTCTATAGAATCCTTTATAGCATCCAATTTTGTTTGATATTCTTCTGCTTTAGCTAAATTATTAGTCATAATATCCCTTACCCCTCCACGTCCTTTTATTGTAGAATTAACGTCACCATATGATAATCCTTTTAGCGGTTCTACTCTCTTTGTGAGAAGTGTCGCAAGCTTATAGTATTCTTTTTTTAAATTTTTCAATTCTTCTAATAATTCATAGATAGTTAATTCTTTCTGACTTATCATAATCAACCTCCTATTTTTCTTTTTTTAATTTATTTATTTCATCTACTAATTCATTGATTTTGTTTGATAAAAATTCACAATAAGCACTCGATTTTTCTTTGTTTATCCATGCCTCGATACTTTCGCTAAAAAAGCAATTTCCATTCATACGTATTTTTTCTATTTCTTTTTCTTCTTCTATAATTTCTACTTCAGCATTCAAACTGTTAGTTATAAAACTTAGTTCTCTATAAATAGAATACCCATCGCAATAATAAAATTTGTCTGGTTTGGAATAGTAATATGTTTCTCCACGAAACTTTATCTTCTTTGGCACTTTCACGTTATTAGCTATTTTATTAAACAAATCAATTATCTTTATTTTCATTTCTAATCACTCACTTTCTACAATATATTTTTTAATTTTTTTGATTGCTCGACTGTGCAATCTTGAAATGTTAGGTTGCGTTGTATTAAGTTTTTTTGCTAATTGTTCTTGTGTTAATTTTTCGGACCCGCCTATTTCGTATCTATGAACTATGACGATTTTTTCTTTTTCGCTTAAATTATTCATAGCTATCTTTACTATGTTGATTTGGTCTTTTTTTATCATATTTTCTTCGATATCTATATCATCGGCTATTGTATCTTCAATCGTCAAATTATCCGCTATATGAGTATCAATTGAAACTGTGTTGTTTGTAGGTTTTCTAATGCTTCTAAAATAGTAAAATATCTCATTTTGAATGCACCGAGTCAAATATGTACTTGCCTTGTATCCCTTGCTAGGGTCAAAAGATTTAGCCCCTTTACATAGCCCAATCAATCCTACACTTGTTAGATCGTTAAAATCATAGTTCACATTTAATTTTTTTATTACTAGCGTAACCAATCGTAGATTTTCAAGAACAATTTTTTGCTGTTCTTCATTCATCTTCACAACTTTCTAACACTTTCACAATTTCATCAATTAATGTCTCTTTAATTGTATCTACTATTTTTTCGGTGTTTTCGTTTATTTCATCTACATCTTTATCTGTAAAAATCTCTTTCTTAATCAATTGTTGATATAGTGCTATAAATGTCGCTGTTATCGCTGATTGAAATTGTATTTCGTTATCATTTAATAATTCTTTTTTTACTTCTTCTCTATTCATCTTTAACTCCTAACCTATATCGTAAGTTCCAACTATGACTGTCTTTTCAATACTTTTAACTATATTAAATCTTTCATCACTCATTTATTCCACCCCAATTCTTCTACTTGCTTATTGATTGCTTGTAATAAAAGCATACTAATATCATCAAGTCCATCTAAATATAGACTTTCCATTTTTTTATCAAATGTTATTGTTTTTGCTCCTATAAATCCAAATAATTCTTTATCAAATTTATTTTTCGAATAAACAATTTGTTCGTCATTTGTTTCTATATCCAAATACCAGCCCAACAGTTCAAACAGCTCTTCAGCTTTCATTTATTCCACCTTGCTTCTTTCATCAAAATGGCAAGTCATCGTCATTAATGACTACTTCCTCTCCGAAATTCGCAAAAGGGTCGGTTTCTTGGGAAACTTCTTGAGTGCTATAACTTGGTTCATCTGGTAATGGAACACCATTGCTTTTTTTAGAGTTCAAAAACGTAACGTTATTTGCATATACTACTATCTCATACGCTTTTGTTCCGTCTTGTTTATCCCAACTTCGATTTTTTAATTTTCCTTCGATTGCTATCTTACTTCCTTTTTCACAGAACTTTGATAAATTTTCTGCTACTTTATTAAAAGCGTAGAATAATA
>CALXYG010000012.1 GCA_944392885.1 uncultured Clostridia bacterium | reverse complement strand
AAACTTAGAGGTATTAACTTCTATTATGATAATTCTTATAAAAGAAGGTTTACTTTTACTTCTCTTCTTTCTTATATGTATTATGAACTAATAGAAGATTATATTAATGGGTATTATCCTTATAAATGCAATAAATGTAATAACTATTTTTTATCTAGGATAAAGGATAATCCTGAATTACCACATATTTGTGATGATTGTAGAAAGGATGGAAAATAAATGGGAAATAATTTTTTGCCTTCTTTAAGAGAGAACTTAAATCACTTTATTGATTGGCTTGAAAATATAAATACTAATATAAATAATTTTAAAATTTTAAATGCTCCTTTAGAAGATTGGAATGACATGTTAGAGAAATCTTCAAAAATTCTAGGTGGATTACATAAAATTTATAGTTTTGCACAATTATATGCTTTTGAAAAATTTTTGAAAGGTATTTCTAGTCAAATAAGTATAGATAATCCTTTAACGCCTAAAGATAAAGAAAAGTTGGATGATTATTTATGTAAAGAAAATAATATTAGTTTTATATACAACACCATTAGGAAATCTCTTACTGCAAACTCTTTAAAATGTACTGAATTATTAGGTGTTATAGTAGGAAAACTTTTAAGAGAGCAAATAGAAATGACTCAGGAAAATATTATTATAATAAATGCTTTACACTCTCTAACAGATTATGATTTAAACAATTTTTATAAAATTTATAAAATTATTTTTCAAACAGAAAAAAATCGAATTCGTTTAGATAAATTGTATATGGAAATAAAAAAAGAAGAAATAGAAATTTCTATAATAAGTTTAGTAAATTCACAAGTTCTATTTCAAGACTTTGTTACCATACAACAAGGAATGCGTTGGGGTGATGAAAATATTGATCCTTTAAATACAATTATGAAAGACAGTGAAAAGTTTATATCTATAAATAATATAAGTCATTTATTATTTGAATTGTTAGAAGAAACCAAAGGTGAAATATTGTTTTTAGGATAAATTTTTATTTAATATTCTTACCACATGAAAGGAGGTGATGAAGGTGTGGTAGGAAATATAGAAAAGCGTGGCGAGAATGCTTATAGATTAAGAGTTTCTGCTGGTTATGAGACTAACATAATACAATAAAACCTAACTAATTTATAGCATATCTCTTCTTTTTAACCATAATGATGTTACAATAGCAATAACAACTGAAATAATTAAAATAATAGCAAAACCATATGAACTGTGTGAGAATGGCAAATTAACATTCATACCCCAAAAACTAGCAATCATTGTAGGTAATGAAAGCACAATTGTCACTGACGTTAAAAATTTCATTACAGAATTTAAATTATTTGAAATAATTGAAGCATATGCATCCATGGTTCCATTTAATATATCACTATAAATTTTACTCATTTCAATTGCCTGTTTATTTTCTATAATAGCATCTTCTAATATATCTTCATCCTCATTATATAACTTTATTATTTTCCCTCGAAGAGTTTTCTCCATAACAAGTCCATTTGACCTAAGTGAAGTTGTTATATACACAAGGCTCTTCTCTAAACTTAACAATTTAATGAGCTCCTTATTTTTCATTGATTTTTGCAAAACACATTCTGCTATTTCTGTTTCCTTATTAATTTGTTTAAGATTGCTCAAAAAAGCTGATGAATTTGCATAAAGAATCTGCAAAATAAATCTTGTTTTCTTATACGTATAAAATCCTTTTACTTTTCCTTTTTCAAAATCATCCAATACGCAAGCTTTATTCAAAGAAACAGTAAGAAAATAATCATCTCTTACAATAATCATCCCAAGTGGCATAGTTGTATAAATCTTGTCGTCTTTTATTTTCTCTGTAATTGGAATATCTATTATAAACAAAGTTAAATCATCCTCAGCATCAATTCTTGCCTTCTCTTCATAATCTAAAGGATATCTAATAAATTCAGAAGTAATATTTAAGTTCTCACATATAAATGCAATCTCTTTTTCAGAAGGATTTACAAGATTAATCCAGTTTCCTTTCTCAAATTTGTCTGTTTCCTCAAAATTTCCAGTCACCATATCTGTTTTATACATTTTCAACATACATTTACCACCTCTTTTAGATTTTCTGTGCACAGTTTCTCTAGCAATACTTTAAAACTCTAAGTCGAACATTATCTTTTTTGGTATAACCCATTTCTTCCGAAATTATATATCTGCCTTTACCACGTATGGTAATTATATCACCAATTATTAATTTCTTCGCACCATTTTCACATATAAGTCCATTTATAATAATTCTACATTCTTTTATATAACTACATGCCTTCGTTCTACTGCTGTGCAACAATTCCGCAATTATTGTATCAACTCGAAATGATGATACAATAATTTGTAATTCTTCTTTATTAGAAACATTTTTCCTAACTTCTGTAATTTCCTTGTATTCTATTATCGCATTGTCGAATCTTTTTAGCTTTCCTAATTCTCCAATTAAAAAATTAGAAATCTCTGATTTAACAATTATATCAGCACCATCTTCAAAAACTAAAATATCACCAATTTTTTTTCTTTTTAATCCTAATTTCATTAGACCACCCAAATATTCTCTATGTGAATATTTTTCTTTCTTATTTTGAAATTTAATACGTATTATACATATCCATTGTGTTAACTTTAAATATTCTTCATCTAATTTAGCTGGATACAAAATAATAACCGCTCTTTCCGCTTCTTCATAACCTCCAGCTATAACATATCTTTCAACATTTTCACCTCTTAATACTAATTCACATACTCTCTTTTCATGCAAATTCATAAAATCGGTTACTACAATTTTATTCTTTGTATTTCTCTCTTCTATTTTATCCAACAATTTTGCAACTAATAACCTATCCTCAGGTATTTTAATCTCTTTTAAAATATTTTCCTTTTGCATATCACATTTCCTTATTATTCTTTTATTTATTTTATCATATACATTTTATTTTTTAAAGTCACTTTACCATAGAAAGTTTTTTTACCATAAATTATGTTATTCATAGACATTTTTATTTCTTTTAAATAATTTCTACATCGAGCTTACATACATATACCATTTTTATTAATTGTTTTATATAAATCATCATCTACATCTAGCATTCCCAGAATATAAATTTTTTGAGCTAGCTTAATATTTTTCTTAATATATTTTAATTCTTTTTTTGTAAACATCTTTTTATTATCTTCAATTCTCTCAGTAATTAGTTCTTTAATCACAACATACCTCCAATTTAAATCTATTTTATGCAACGTAAAGATGTCCACACGTTAAATAGCTATTTTATTTAATTTTCTATTATATACTTTATAACCAATAAAATGAATTTTGTAAAACTATATTTCGACAAACTTATATAATAAAAAAACGCTCTAAAAGCAACTGTTTTTTACAGCCTCTTAAAACGTCGATTTCAATTATACATATTTCCAATTTAAAGTTTATCAGATATAAAACTATTTTACAATATTTTTCGACAATATTATAGAAAAATATTGTCGAATGTCGAAATAGTTTACATAAATAAGATATGTTAACTAAAAATAATTTCTTTTAAAATAGCAAACGTATTTACGTCTGCTATTGTTTCGAAGTATACTTAATAAATTAAATTCAAAATATTTTATTTTTAATCAATATTTCTTTTATTCGTCCTAGTGTAGCTCTTTCATTTCTATAGGAATTACTTGTTGCTATTTTTTCAATCTGTTTTATTAAACTTTTACTGCTTTCTACATGTCTCTCCAATTCACTATTTTTCTTTGTTACTGCCATTTTTTCAATTATCAATTTTTCATTATACATTTTTAGTTTTGCAATTTCATCATAAAGCTTTAGATACAATTGGTTACTCCTAAACATTACTACCTCCTATTTAAACTAATATCTCGCATTCACTTTTAGTCTATTGTAAGCATAACTTCATACCTTTTGTAAATTATTGTATTTACACTATCCCCTCCTTTTATACATATATATTTATAATAAGTTTAATGCACTTTAAGTGAACTGTCAAGTTTTTTTCACTTATTGTGATTTTAGCACATAGTTGCATATAAACTAGTTTATATGTTATAATAAAATTATTAGGAGGTCATCTGATGAATAGACTCAAACAATTACGCGAAGAATTTAATATGACTCAGCAGGAATTAGCTAATAAATTAGACTGTGCAAAAAGCAGTATTGCTATGTATGAAAAAGGAAGCAGAAAACCCAGCTTAGATATTTTAATTAAATTAGCTGAATGCTTTAATTGTAGTATTGACTACATTTTAAACCTATCTGAAGTTCGTAGTAATGATCATTTTCACGATCCCTTTGGTCTATCAGAAATGGGAATAAACATTCAGGATTATACCCCTCCTACTTATAAACAAAAAGAACAACTAGCTGAACTCATTAAAATATTCCTCAAAGATAATAAAAAATAACAAAGGCATTTCACTAAGTAAAATTTTGGAGATAGTACAAACAATACATCCTCACTTTACTTAGACTCACTTATTTAGCCTAAACCTTATTGTACACGAAAAAAGCATTATTTTCTTTTAAAAAGAAGACCAAGTCCTAAAACTCTCGCTTCGAGAAATTTTTTTACGCAAAAAAACCGCTATACCATATGATACAACGGTTTTTTTTGGTGCGCCATCGCGGGATCGAACCGCGGACCTTCTGATTAAGAGTCAGCTGCTCTACCAGCTGAGCTAATAGCGCATTACTGTTTGTAATTATAATACTCCTGTTAACTATTGTCAATACTCCATACATTTTTTCTACTTTTTATATGATAAATTTTTCCCATACAATAAGAAAAGGCACCTCATAAAATATGAAGTGCTATAAGATTTAATCTACCATATTTACTGTCGTATTTACATTATTACTCGTCACCTTATTATTAATTTCTGCTTGTGTTTGTTCTGGAGAAGTTGATTTTACCGTTTGTGCTCCTTTTGTCCCTCTCCTAATAATTTTAGTCATTGCACTATAAGTATCTTTTGAAAGAACTGTCTTAGAAACTACTTCTCCATTTAATCTACACACCTTATAAGCTACACTTTTGCAACCAGAAGATCCATACTGCTTTACCTTTTCTGTTCCTGCAGGCAACGAATTATCTTCTATATATTTTACTCCAAATGGAATTGTACTCAGTATTTCTGTTTCTATTTTAACATCATATTCTACCTCTTCTTTTACACCATAAATTTTCATTTCAGCAATCCCACCACTCACTGTGCTTACAATCTTAATAGGATAATTCCTTGTGTTTTTGAAACGAAAATCAATTACTCCATAAACAACTGTTGCATCTTTTCCTGCATCTACATAAGATGTTTTAAATTGATGATTGCTCCTTTCTAATATTTCTAAATTTGCTTGAACTACAACATTATATAAAGTAGAAGAAATCTGGCAAATTCCACCACCTAGTCCGTCTACTACTTGCCCACCAGAATATATAGCTGCTTCTTTATAGCCAGCTGCAATAGTTCTTTCTCCTACAATTTTATTATATGAGAATTCCTCCCCTGGAAGCAATATGGTTCCATTAATTTTATCCGAGGCAAGTTTTAAGTTTGTTGAACGGTTTCTAAGACTTGCATCATATCGAGTTGAAAATTGAGAAATTAGATTTGGAAAAGCTTCCGTTCCAATCTTATTTGTAGGGATAGCAGGCGGAGTAATTTTTAGTGGTATTTCATACTCCTCTTTGTCTTCTGATACAATTTGTCTGGCTTCATCTAGAGTAATCGCAAAGTCAATTCCATCTTCAGCTGGGTAAATTGTAAACGGATTTTCAGTATAGTATGCATCTTTTGGTTCCTTTTGTACCTCTTGATAAATAGTATCTATTTCTATTGCTCCTGGCGTACAGTTTTCCACAGGAATATTTAGGAAATTCTTTATAGGATTTTTTACCTGTTCCAAAATTTCTTTCTTCATTTCTTCAATTTTGATTGTCAATCCAGACTTTCCTTTGGTTATAACTAATTTTTCTCCTTCAATATAATAACTATTATCCTTCATGCTTCCAGGAATTTTTTTGGAAATATCTATAATCATATCTGTTAGTATTTCATCATTATAAGTAAATTCCAGTGAAATTTCCTTTCCAAAAAGCATAGCAAATAAAATATCATAATTATTTTTTACAATATTTCCATTTCTTCCAGATCCATATGCTTCTTCAATTGCCTTGTCTATATCATACGATGCTTCAATTTGCTCTGGGCTAATAGATGTCTCATAATTCTCATAACGTAATAGAACATTTTTAGAAAGCTCATTTTGTATGGCTTCTTCTATTTCTAGCTTTGCATCCTCTTTACTTAACCCAACAAGAGAAATATTCTTAATTCTAATTCCATCTATTATTTTGTCATTTCCTAAATTAACTAAAGCAAATATTGTGGAAATAAACATAATAGCAAAAATTAAAATTGTAATAGAAATAACTGCAACAGCCATTTTAACTTGTTTTCTCTTGCCTTTTACAATCTGGCATTTATTCTCTTCTATATCTTCTTGTACATTTTCTTTGCTTTCTACTTTGTCTTCTACTCTGTCTTCTTCTTTGTCTTCAGTTTTTACTGAATTCAGAATTGAACTTTCTTCTTGTTTTTTATCTAGCGTTTCATCAATTGCGTTTTCTTCTGCATTATTTTTTTTCTCTTCTATATCCATTTTTCCCCTCTCTTTTACATAATTTTTCTACCAGAAAAATTAGTACTATACTGACATAATAACATAAAATATAATTTTTTACAACAGATTATAAAAAAATGTTAACCATACAATTTTTCTATTTACTTAATTTTACGCTTTTAAATATGCAATATTACCTATCTGTAAAAAATACATCTGCTACTGATTCTCCTAATCCAATAGCAATTATCTCCATAACATTCATTGAAGGATTTCTCCTGCTTCCTTTTTCTAAATGACACAAATAGCCAGCAGATAATCCCGTTTTTTCGGAAAGCTCTTCTAATGTCATATTTTTAGCTATTCGTAAAATTCTCATTTGGTTATTGTACATTTTCTACCTCCATCTATTGTCTTTATGGCAGTAGTTTATCATATTACAATTTGACAAGTCAATACTTTTGTGATATTTTATAAAAAACAAAAAAGGAATTTTATATTGTTTTTTTTTTTTTTTTATATTTAATAGTAGACAATTTATATTTTTTTTTTTATAATTTCGAAAAAGTGAATAAAAGGAGATTGGCTATGATTGGTGATATGATTGCAAAGGTAAGAAAAGAAAAAGGAATGTCTACAACGGAACTTGCAAGACTTACAGATATTAACATAGGACATTTAACACATATTGAAAAAGGTGAAAGAAACCCTAGTCATAAAGCGTTGAAAAATATTTGCAAAGCTTTAGATGTCCCTTATCAACAATTGATGTATACATATGATAAAACAATTAATGAAGAGCAAGAAAGTTATAATGTAATTGACCATATTTCTTATAATAAGGTCCTAGCAGTTGACAGTATTAGTGGTTTTATTGATTGTCCTTCTAGCATTCCAAGCTCAGCTATAGCCATCAAGCTACAAGATAACTCAATGGAACCAAGTTTTGCCAAAGGTGCATATGTGTTTGTAGAATTCAATTCTCCTTTAGAAAATAAAAATATCGGCATCTTCTCTTTCAACAATCAAGTTCTTGTTAGAAGATTTATAACAAAGAAAGGTAATATTGTATTAAGGGCTGATAATAAAGAATATGAAGATATTTTAATAAACGAAAATGATACTTTTTTCATTATAGGAAAAATTTGTGTATAAGAAGACAATTTTTTTAATTTTTTTTGTAAAAAACACTTGAATAAAATATTATTTAATACTATAATGTTCATAGCAAAAGATGAAAAAAAGGAGATTTTAAAATGGAATTAAGTAAGAATATATTTTTTAATACTGATAAACTGATAGAAAATCAGGTAGTTAAAATTTCTTATACAGGTAAATTTTTCCAGGATAATTCTAATGAAGTTTATCTTCATTATGGTTTTGGCTTATTGTGGGAAAATCTTTCTGAAATTAAGATGGTGAAAACTGATTTAGGATTTCAAGCTGAAATTACACTTGTTTCAGCAGATACACTTAATTTTTGTTTTAAAAACGAGCATAATTGTTGGGATAATAATGAAAACTGCAATTATATATTTCCAATAGAAAAAATAGAATTAGAAGCTACAAATCCTGAAGTTTCTTTAATAGTTGCTCCACCAAGAAGATTAAGAAAAACTTATCTATGGAGTAAAAAGATTAAACTAGCTATATATAAAATTATTACATATCTACCTAAAATTATTTCTGGAAATTATAAAAGAAAAATCAAAGAGGATAATTAAAAATTCGGCAAATCCGAATTTTTTTTATTATATATAGAAAATCGATTTTTATCTTGACTACATATAAGAATTTACTATGCAACAAAGATAAACTTCTTATAGCATATTAAGAATTGCAAATAGCATGTTTCATTCGTGAGAACTGTTTTCCCTTCCATTTAATAAAATTATATATATAAATTTTCAAAGAAGCGTATAGATTAGCCGACGCGAAAAATTTTCTGTACAATAATTTTTTTAGTTATGAGAGAAATAATTTTTTTTGCTAAAAAGAGAAGACACAAAAGTCTTCTCTTGGAGCCACTTGTCCGACTTGAACGGACGACCTACTGATTACAAGTCAGTTGCTCTACCAGCTGAGCTAAAGTGGCATATTAAATTTTGGTGACCCCGACGGGAATCGAACCCATGTCTCCGCCGTGAAAGGGCGATGTCTTAACCGCTTGACCACGGGGCCAAAAATTAGATATTTTATTATCTATTTTATTATCTAATTTGGTGAGCCATCGCAGACTCGAACTGCGGACAACTTGATTAAAAGTCAAGTGCTCTACCACCTGAGCTAATGGCCCATAATTCTTTCGAATTATAGAAGCAGTCGTTTTGAACAACTGCTT
>CALXYG010000011.1 GCA_944392885.1 uncultured Clostridia bacterium | reverse complement strand
AATTAGTTTCTTTGGCATTTTCAGAAATAGTAGTAGAAAATTTTTCCTTTTCTTCTTTCCCAATCTGTTTTTTTTTTTTTTTATTTTTTTTTTTTTTTTTTTTTCTATCTTTTTTTTTTTCTTTCTTTTATTTTTTATAATTCTTTTTTCTTTTTTTCTTCGTTTTTTGATTAATTTTTTCTCATTTTTTATGTTGTTTTTTTGCTTGTTTTTGTTTTATTTAAATTTCTTTGTTTTACTTTACTATTTTATATTTTTAATTAGTTCCGATGCCTTTTCACGTTTTATCTATATCTTTATTTATTTTTTTATTTACATAATATGTTTTATTTATAATACTTCTAATCCTATTTCTATTGCTTTTAATACTTCTTCTTTTTCGTAAAATCCACTGTATAATTTTTCCAATGATTTTTTTACAAAAATTCCTCTTAAATTATTTTCTTTTGATATTTCTTGTAAATCATATTTTATTTTTGTTTCATCTTTTATTTTTATAATTGATTTATTTTGTATTAATTTTATTATTTTATTTTTATTAATTTCAAAATTCCTTTTTCCAATTAGAATTATTTTGTTTTCTGTATTTTGTTCAAATTTTAATTCATTTAGTTTTTCAATTAGCCCTTCTTCTGAATTAATATCTGAAATATCTAATTGATTTTCAACAAAAACTCGATTATCTAATTTTAAAAATTGAATATTATTTTTATTTTTCGAAATTTCGCCTATTATTATTCCATGTTCTCCGAAGTTCATCAAAACCAAATGATATCATGGAACCAGGGTATACAACCTTTGTTTCTTTTTCATCACTTTTTTTATGAATGTGCCCTAGCGCCACATAGTCAAATCCTGCTTCTTCTATTTTTTTTCTTGATATTGGGTTATATAATGCTGTTACTTTTTCTGAACCGTCTATTGTACCATGAACAATAGCAATATTAATTTTATTTGGATTTAGGTTCTTTATTTCTTCAATGCCTAATGATTCGCTGTAGAAATCAGAAAAACCTACTCCATAAATATCTGCTTCTTCTGTTTCTACTTTTTCTATTTTGTTTTTAAATATGTGTACATTTGAACTCCATTTATATTGTGCATAATATGAATTTGCAAGATATGGATCGTGATTTCCAGGTGTGATATATATTTTTGTATTTGGTATTTCTTTGAATAACTGGTTTATATATTCAATTGTTGTTTCTTTTATAAATTGTTGTTCATATAAGTCTCCAGCAATAAATAAATATGAGATTTCTCTTTGTTTGATTTCTTCTATCATTTTTTTAAAAACATCTCTTTGCTCTAAGCGTCTTAAATTTCCTAATTCTTTTTTGTTTTCTAAACTTGTGAATGCAGTGTCAAAATGCATATCGGCTATATGTGCAAATTTCATAAATAACCTTCTTTCTTATAGAACTTTTGTTTTATAAGTTTATCATACTGTTTTTTTTTCGTCAATAAGAAAATTTATTATAGATTAAAAAAAGATTGGACATGGGTCCAATCTTTTTTTAATCTATAATATCTCCAAATGGATTGTCTGTTTGATTATTAACTACTGTTTCTTTTTTTACATCTTCATCATCTTCTAATTTACCAAATAACTCATCAAATTTTGCTTCTAGTTCTTTTTGAATATCTTTGGACATTTCTTTTTCATTTGTGCTTTCTTCTTTAATCTCTTCTTGTGGTAATATTGGTGCACTTTCTTTTTCAAAAATACTATTATTTGTTTCTTCTTTTTCTTCTTGATCCATAAATAAATCATCTAATGATTCTATTTTTATGTCTTCTTTTCTTTCTGTTTCTTCTTCATATGGATTATATGGATTATATTTTCTCCATTTTCCTCTTTCAACAGAAACATCATTGTGGTTTGCTGGATAATTTTGTGCAATTCTTACTGTTGAATTTTCGAAATAGTAATATTTCCTTGCTTTAATTGGTTTAATACCTTTTTCATAAATAATACATAAGTCGTTATCTAATCTTCGAAGTTCGTCTGGCGTTAACAATGCCCTTGCCATAATTTGATCTGAAACGCTTTTTCCTTGTTTCCAATCATATCTATCTTTATTGATTGAGACACTATCTCTTTCTATTGTTTTTTCGCCTAATGCCTTTGAAAAATATTCAACTGTTTTTTGTGAATTGCTTCCTAAGAAAAGATGAGTATCACAGTTACCCATTATTGTTTCATGAGTATCTTTATATACTGCCTCTAATTGGTCTAAATTTTGTAGGATAACACTAAATGATATATTCCTACTTCTACTTGTTGAAATCTTTTTATCAAAGTCTGGAATATGTCCAATATTAGCAAACTCATCTAGAATAAAGAAGGTTTGCACTGGCAGTTTTCCACCATTTTCGTCTGCAAAATCATATAACTGTTGAATCATTTGTGAAAAAAATATAGTCAGTAAAAAGTCATATGCTGTATGTGTATCTGAAGATATAACATATACAACTGTTTTCTTTTTTCCTATATCTTCAAAACTAATAGTGTCTGTGGAAGTCAATTCAGCAATTTCTTTTGAATCAAATTTTCCTAGCTTTGATTGTAATGAACTTAGTATTGAACCATATGTTTTTTCGGGCGCAATTTCAATAGATTTATAATTCCTTCTTGCAGGCTGGTCATATGGTAATTGATTCATTAAATTAGTTAATAAGTTTTCTCCTCCATTACTGTTGGCTGCTCTTACCATTTCTGCACAACTTGCTAAATTTTGCTCTTCTTCTGGTCTTGTTGCCATTAAATAGTATATTAATGCTTTTAATAGCATTTCTGCCATATCATCCCAATATGGATCTGATTTGTTTTCCACATCACTTTGTCCTTTAACTATTGTATGCGCTATAATATCAACATCAATTTCGTTTGCTACATGCATTAGTGGATTATAACCATCACTGTTTTGTGGTCTTACTAAATTCAGTACTTTAACATCATAACCCTTTGCTCTAAAATAACCAGCTGATTTATCATAAAGTTCTCCTTTGGGATCTGTAAATACATATGATCCTAATAGTTGGTATGCGTTTGGTATAACATAGGAAGCTGATTTACCAGATCCAGAACCGTCCAACTACTAATACATTTACATTGCCTCGTTTGTTTACTGGTAAAAAAACTTTCTGTGCTAATAGAATTCCTTTGTTTTTGCTTAGTACTTTATATTCTTCTCCATTTTCACACCAATCGCTTGAGCCATGCTCTATGTTGTCATATTCATGCTTTGGCATTGCTTTAGCAATACCAATACACATAACAATAAAATAAACCAGTGTGAATTTCCATAAAACACTCCAAAAACTTCCTATGTACTGTGCTTCAAAAGAAATTCCAAGGCTCTTAAAAGGGTTTGTAATTAGTGTTCCTAATGTTTCCACAAAAATTGCAAAATCAAACCCATTATTTTTTGTTGCTTCAAAAATTGAAACACTTAATGGCGAAACAAATACTATGGATAACACTACCCATAGTATAAAAGCTACTATAAATTTGTTCTTGTATCTTTTTAGCCCTCTTTTTATTTTATCTATCATTGATTAATCACCTTTTCTTTTGTATTATTAATGAAGCATTTCATCTATTTCTTTGTTTGATTTATTTGTTTTTTCTTGCTTCTTCTTTCCTTCTAGCGGAATTACTATACAATTTTCATCTGTAAATTGTATTTGGTAAGCGTATTCTGGTGGCATATTAATATTTCCCTTTTCATCAGTTTCTGCTATTCCAAAACATATTACTGGACCTTTATCGTGACCCGCATTTGCAGTATTTTCACTCATAATTATACCCCTTTCTTGTCGTTGTTACTCTCTTCTCTAATTTCAAAGGCAAAGTAACTTTTATATGGTTTTAATTTGCATTTTCCTTTTACTTCATTTGTTTTTTCGTCAAAGTATAATATTGGTTTGATTTCTTCTGTTGTTTCTGGGTCAATAATAGATATTGGCCTTTTTAGGTTTGGTGTATATGTAAAATCCCTAAACTCTTTTTCCTCTTCGCTATACAATGTTTTAAATTTCATAGGAATAGGTCTTTTTGAGATTTTTACTCTATCTTCTTCTAATATTCCTACATTTACTACTACTTTTTCTTTTCCAAAGGAAAGAATCACTAAATTATTTCCAGCTGAAGTAGGTTCGTCCACAAAAAAAGTTTTCTTTTTGTTTTCTCCTACTAATTCTTCTGTATAGTCTAATCTTTCTACTGTATATTTGGGAGAATCTTTTAAGAATTCTTTTTCTGTTTTATTTATTTGGTAGATTACTGTACTTACATCCTTCGGATCTGTTATGCTAAAGTGTTTGCCTTGCATACTATCTTCCATTTATGTAACACCCCTTTACTACATTTTTTATGCGAATGTATGTTGTCTTTTGTATTACCACTGTATATAATTATACAGCTTTTTACAAGTATTGTCAATCTTTTTTAAACTTATGTTAACTTGTTTGTGTTATACACTAGTCTGTTCTTTAATTATGTCTAGGCATAAAGGTTGATATTTCACCCAACTTTTCAAATAGCTCCTTTTCTTTTTCTGTTAATTTTTTTGGAACCATAATTTTTATTTCTGTAACCAAATCCCCTCTACTACCTTTGCCATCTTTATAGCCTTTTTTTACAATTTTTACTCTTTCACCACTTTGAATTCCTGGCGGTACAAAAAGAGAAACATTTTCATCTATTCCTTTAATTGTTACCCTTGTTCCCAATGCTGCTTCCCATGGGGTTAAGTAAAGGTCAGTTATTAAATCATAACCATCTAGTCGAAATTTATTACTATTTTCTATTTGTATTCGAATAAGCAAATCTCCACTTTTCCCGCCATTTTTTCCTTCTTTGCCTTGTCCAATTAGACGTACTTTTTCTCCATTACGAATACCTGCTGGTACTTTTATAGAAAATGTCTTCATTTTTCCATTCATTGTTCTTAATGCAATTTTTTTCTCTAATCCAAAAAATGCTTCTTCTATAGTAATATTAATTTCTGTTTCTATGTTTGCACCTTTTATGGGAGTTTTGTTTCTTTTGTCTATAATTTGAACATCTTCTTTATCTTTACCAAAAAACATTGTAAAAAAGTCTGAAACTAAAGAGCCTTCACTTCTTTTGCTTTCTTCAAAGTTTTTCTTTCTTCCAATTTGATTATTCCACATCCTGTCATATTTTCTTTTAGAGGTAGAATCAGATAAAACACGATATGCCTCATTAATATCTTTAAATCGTTCCTCTGCAATTTGATTTCCAATATTAACATCTGGATGATATTTTTTTGCTAATTCTCTGTAAGCTACCTTTATTTCATTTAAGGATACTTTATTTGTTTTTAGTTCTAAAATTCGGTAATAATCTTTAAAAATCATTGCTATTCCCCCAAATAGTGCTACATCTTTTTTAATTATATCATAAGTATAGGGTTTTGAGAATACATTTACATAATTTTTTATTTGTTTATCAATTCGTTCCAGGCCAAAATGCTGTCTATATGTAACATTTTCTTCTTGTCTATTCTATCTTTAATTTCTATATTAAGTAAATATATTACTGCATCATCGATTTTCTCTTTTGCTAGTTTATTTACAAACTCTACATCATCCCAAGTTCTGTCTTTTCCAATTGAATCTGATACATATAGTATCTTATCTAGCATGTTCATGTTTTCTCCAGCCGTTGTATGTAATCGTATTGCTTTACACATTTCTTCCGTAAAACTAAATTCTTTTTTTGCTATGTCCGCTCCTATTTTGGCATGCAGTAATCCTATATGTTTCCTTTCTACTAAATCTATGTTTATATTATTTTTTTTTGCATATATAAGTTTTTCCTCATCAGTCATTTCTTTTGCTATATCATGTACTAATCCTACTTTTTGTGCCATTTCCTTGTTTATTCCATATATTTCCGATAGTTCTTCACATTTTTCCATAACACAAATAGAATGATAATATCTTTTTTCTGTTAAAGTTTGTTTAACGATTTCCTTTAATTGCAGAATATTCATTTTTTATTTTTATAGGCTCCTTTCTTTTTGCAAATTATGAATTATATAATTATATGTATTTATTTTGTTTTATTTCCTATTTTTCTTCCATTTAATGCTAAAATATTTTGCTCATAAGAAAATATCATTTTTTCTCGACTTCTTTTTCTTTTTAATGCTAATTCAACTAGTTCATCAATTTCTTTTGTAAATGTTTTTCCAGATGCTTCCCATAAGTAATACGATAGTGCTCCCGGTATTGTATTAATTTCATTTACATATATTTTTTCTGTTTGTTTATCTATTAAGAAATCTATTCTAGATACACCATTTGCTCCAATTACCTTAAATGTTTTTTTGGCTAAATTTTCAATTTCAATGCGATCTTTTTCGGAAAGATCTGCTGGTAATTTTTTTTGTGATGCTGCCATTCCTTTTGAGCCTTGCATATTATTTTTATTTTTTCCATTGCCTACATATTTGTCTGTATAACTTAGTATTTCATCTGTACTTATTGGCTCTTCACATACAGATGTATCGCAGTTAATATAGTCTCCAATAACTGAACAGTTGATTTCCTTTAAATCTACAATTGCTTTTTCTACTAAAATACGATCTGAAAATTGCATTGCAAAGTCAATTGCTTCTTCTATCTCTTGTTTTGTTTTTGCTTTTCGTATTCCTACGCTGGAACCTAAATTTCCAGGTTTAACAATAACTGGGTATCCTAGTTTTTCTTCTATTTCATATTTTATTTCTTCTTCTTTTTGAATATATTCCATAGAATAGAATGAAATATGATCTACTACTGGTATTCCGGATTCTTTTAATACTTTTTTCATAATAATTTTATCCATTCCTATACTAGAAGCGATTATATCACATCCAACATACGGAATTCCTAACAATTCAAGATAACCTTGAATTGTTCCATCTTCACCATTTGTTCCATGCATTATTGGGAATGCTACTTCGATTGTATTAATAACATTTTGACCAAATTTTCTCATTGGGAAACGTACTATTTTTACTTCTTTTCCATCATTTACTAGTGTAACTGGTATACAACTTTCAATTAAAGTTTTCATATCGCGGTATTTCTCTAATTCAAATAAATGCTCTCCTGTGTAAAGTACTCCATTTTTACTAATATATATTGGTATAATTTCATACTTTTCCTTATCAATACTTGAGTATGCTTGATTTGCTGTTATAACAGCAATTTCATGTTCTACTGATTTTCCTCCAAAGAAAATTCCTAATTTTATTTTCATCTTTTTCCTCCATTCTATAAATAGTTGTCTGGCAAATCATTTTCTAACAGAGTCACTGTATTTGAGTCGCTTTGTTTTTGCATTTCTATTAAAGCTTCTTTTAAATCTTTTGCAATATATATTTTTTCTTGTGGATAACCTCTTTCTTTTAGTCCTTCTAATATTGGCTGTGCTTGTTTTTTACCAACTAGAATAACATAATCTACTATTTGTGCTGCTTGCTTACCTAATTCCTTATTATATTTATTTGATTCTTCTCCTAAATCTACAATCCCTGGTGTTACTAATATTTTTTTTCTTTTTTCAAATTTTCCTAATACTTCAAGTGCCATTTTTGCGCCGGTATTATTTGAGTTGTAAGCATCGTCTATTATTAAACTTCCATCTGCCTTTACTAACAATTCTAGTCTATGTGGTACAGGTTTTAAAAATCTTACGCCTGCTATTATTTCTTCCTCTGTAAGTCCCAATGTGTCTGCTATTGCAATAGCTCCTACAATGTTCCCAATATTGTGCATTCCAAGTAACTTTGTTTTTACCGGTATCGTTTTACCGCTTTTACAATGTACCGTGAACTGTGAACCTTTTTCATTACAGATAATGTTTCCTGCGTAATAGTCTAACCCCTTATGTACCCCATATGTTTTTTTTGTTTTATTTATTTTTGTGTCTTGAATATTAGCATCTTCATAGTTCAAAAAAGCAATACCATTTTCAGGTAATGAATCTATTAGTTCTAATTTAGTTTTTTTCACATTTTCAATTGTTTTAAAAGTTTCCAAGTGTTGAGGTCCTATTGCTGTTAATATTCCATATTTCGGATTTACTAAGTCACATATTTCTTTGATATCTCCTATATTTTTTGCGCCCATTTCACATACAAATATATTGTGAATAGAATTTAATTTTTCGTTTATTGTTTTTACAACTCCCATTGTTGTATTATAGCTTTCGGGGGTCATTAATACATTGTATTTTTGTGAGAGTATTGTAGTTAATATATATTTTATACTTGTTTTTCCATAGCTCCCTGTAATTCCTATTGTTTTCAAATTTTGCATTTGTTCTAACTTGTTTTTCGCTTTTTTGTAAAACTTTTTTTGTATTTGCTTTTCGATTGGTTGATTTAAAATATTAATTATTACTACAATAAAATATGAAAATACTGTTAAAATAGCACATGTGATTGCTATAACTCCTCCATATGATGGCATGTTTCCTAATATTAAAATAATAAAAAATGAAAGTAAATATGTTATTATCATACGTTTAATTCGATTAGTTATTACAAATGATTTTTTTTCTTCTATGTTTTTTTTCGTAATAACAAGCAATAAATATGAAATACTAATTAGTACATAAACTATTGTAGTTTCTTTAAGTAGTAGACTTAATGTTGCTATTATAAGCAACAAAATTTCCTGTTTTCGGATTATTTTTGATTTGTTTTGTTCTAACCATTTGCAATATCTTTCGTTTTTGTAGCTTTCTAATTGAAGCATATGTAATCCATGTTTTGTTTTCTTAATAAAATATATTGCAAATAAAACATATGAGATGTTTTTTATTATTAGCTCAAGCATTTTTTGATCCTTTCTCTATCTTGCTTCTTTTTTTAAAAATTCATGTAATACAATGTTGCAATTTTGTAAATTTTCTATATAAGAAAAATGTCCTGAATTTGGATATACTATTAGCCCTGCATCAGGGATTAGGCTTTCCATTATTCTTGCATCTTGAATAGGAGTTGCTGTATCATTTTCGCCCCAAATTAAAAGTGTAGGTACATTTATTTTTGATAAATATTTTTTTTGGTCTTCATTTATTATAATAGACATTGTTTTTCTTAAAACTTCTGGTGAATTTCTATAGTCTTCAGAACTAAATTTCTGTAATAGTTTTTCTCTCATTCTATTTACTTTTTCAGTTTCTGGCAATCGTTTTAAAATTGCCTTTCCAAACTTAAAAGCATATATTTTTATGTAATAATTTATTCTTCTTTTTGGTTTTATACCAGCACTATCGATTAACACTATTTTTTTCGGATTTATAATTCCCCTTCCAACTGCATTTATAATAGCTCTGCCTCCATTGGAATGACCTATTAAAATTGGATTTTTTATGGCTAGAGTTTCTAGTAAATCTTTTAAAAAAT
Source organism: uncultured Clostridia bacterium (assembly GCA_944392885.1). Lineage (GTDB taxonomy): Bacteria > Bacillota > Clostridia > TANB77 > CAG-508 > UMGS1754. The sequence goes on along the minus strand of CALXYG010000011.1, from coordinate 17,702 downwards.
CTCCATAATCATTTGTAGTCATTGGTTTTTCAGGAAGTTGACTTTCTCCAAATCCGATTATATCAATATTGTATACTTTAAAATGTTGTTTTAATACATTTGCAAGTGGTTTCATTGTCTTTAGATTTGCTAACCATCCATGTAAGAGAACAATTGGATAACCTTCACCTTCTTCTTCATAGTGAATTTTTTTCCCTTTTATTTTTATTTCCAACTTTCCTTTCTCCTTTCTCATGTTCTTTCATTTTATAATATATGCATCTAGAAATCAATATATATGCTTAATTTTAGTTAATATAAAAAGGAAAAGGAATAGAAATTTTCTATTCCTTTTCCTCTGTGTTAACTAAATTTTATTATTTTTCTGTGCTCCTATTGGCTATTTCAATTGCTTTTTTTACCATGCTACCACATTTTTCTGCTGATATATTTCCCCAACCACCGTCACGTTTAACTGTTTCATATACTCCCAATTCCTTTGCTATTTCTTCTTTTAATTTTTCAGACATTAATTTTTTATTGGAAGCCATATTTATACCTCCTATTTTTTGAAGATTTTCTCTTCTGTTCTTATTATTTACCTTTTTTTCTTTTCTATAATAGAAATTTCTTACATAGTTAATGTTCCATTTGGTGTATCAATAATTACTAATATATTTTCTTCTCTTCCATTTTCTGCATTTATATAAACTAAAAATTCAGTATCATCTACTTTTCCTTTAAATTCATAACAAAGTATTTCTGTTCTCCATTCTGTAGGAATCACTGCTAGTTTTTCACTCATTATTTCTAGGTTTTTATTTAATGTTGTTTTTGCTTCCTCTATTCCTATTTGTGGTTCTGTTATCTGCCTTTCATGGTGAGAATTTAAATAGCCTGTAGTTTCCATTCCTAATATTTCCCCATTGTCTAATGCAATTTTTAATTTTATTAAATCTGGATACATAATAATATCACCTTGCTGATATGCATAATTAATAGTTATAATCCCATCTTGTTTTAAATAATATGTTTCTTTCATGTTTTGATATCCATGATTGTATAAAAACTCTTTTCCTTTCTCGTTTGCTTCTTCTTGTGAAATAACTTCTGCCACAACATCGCGATTTGAATTCATTAATACAACATGTCCACCTTTTTGCGAAATAGATATATGAGTTGGATTTTTGTCATCTTCATTTTGTTTACAGTAAAAATCATATACAATTATATTTCCATTTTCTATTAGACCATTTGATTCTATATTTTTTGTTTTTTCTTCTCCAAGTAAATCCTTTACTACTTGTTTAGCTTGTTCTTCTGATACATTTTCTCCTGTTAATCCTACTTTTTCAGCTGTGGTAATATGTTCTGAATAAGCTCCATCATATATAAGCCCTGCGTATTTTTGGAAATTTTCTTCAATATTTTTGAAACTATCTTGCGATATATTGCTAACTTGTGTTGCAAATGCTATACTTCCTTTTTTAGTAAGTTCTCCCCAACTAATTCTTCCTTCTGACATATCACTTGATAATTGGTTTAATGTATTTTCTAATTCTAGACTATAATCATGTAATTGCTTTAGGTTATCTAATTCTTCTTGAGTCAATGCTTCGTTGTATATATTCTTTCTAGATAGGGAATAACTATATTCACTAACTTGATTTAAAAATTTAGATGTGTTAGCTAGCTCATTTGTAGAAATTGGTAATTGTGATAAATAACTTGATGCCAAATTAGCTTCTCTCCATACATTTGTTAATGTTTCTGCTCCATGTTCTGGTGTTGTTGAAATTAGAGATTTTGCTAAAAAATTTTCTACATTTTGAACATAATCTACTAATTCAAAAAATGCCATGTTATATTGATTTTCCATTACCTGTCTATATTCTGTTTGTTTTTTGTAAATAAACACACCCATAATTACAATAATAGCAATTAAGCTTACTACTAATGTAAGCATATGCCTGTCTTTTAAACGATTTTTCCAATCGTATATTTTGTCTTTTATTTTTCCCATTTTTTTCTTCCTTTCTATTTGCAAAAATGATGTTTTCCAATTGTTTTAACAATTGTTTTTGACCAAATCCATTTATTAGTTGCCGTATTTGGATTAAAATAATATAGACATCCTCCTGTTGGATCCCATCCATTTAATGCATCACGTGCTGCTTTTACTACAGTGGAATTTTCTGATATTGGTTGATTGATTTGTCCATCAGATACAGCAGTAAATGCACCTGGCTGATAAATAACTCCAGCAATAGTATTAGGAAAATTAGGATCTTTAACTCTGTTTAAAATAACAGCTCCGTACTGCAACTTGACCTTCATAACTTTCTCCTCTTGCTTCTCCATTAATTGCTCTTGCAATTAATTGTACATCTGATTCTGAGTTAGAATTACTTGCTGCATAAGAAAATTCATTTATTATAAACAATTGACTTATTTTGTATATAGTAATAAGCACCACAGTAATAATAATCAATAATTTAATTTTTTTTCGCATTTTTCCCTCCTTGAAACTAGTTCTTTTCATTAGTTTGTTTCTTTTTTTTGAAAATATACCATTTTTACTACATTTATGATATAATTTGTTCAAATGGAGGTAGTTATGGAAAAAATATTATTGTTCTATGGTTCTTATGGTGGAGGTCATCTTTCTGCTGCTAAATCATTAAATGAATATATTATAAAAAATTACCCAAATGTTAAAACAGAATTAGTTGATTGTATAAAGTACATTAACCAAGTAGTAAATAGATTAACTACTACTGCTTATTCTGAAATGGCAAAAAAAGCTCCATGGGCTTGGAAAAAAATTTATTATACTTCTGAGAAAGGTCTTTTTTCAAAGGTTAGTAATTTTTCAAATAAATTAATGTCTTTTAAATTATATAAATGTATTCAAGATTTTAAACCAGACCTTATTATTTCTACTCATCCTTTTTCAAGTCAAATGTGTTCAATTTTGAAAAAAAAGGGAAAAATTAATTGTAAGGTTGCTACTGTTTTAACTGATTTCCATATACATAATCAATGGCTTGTTGGTTCTGATGAAATGGATTACTATTTTGTTTCTAATGCTCAAATGAAGGAAGATATGTGTAAGAAGGGAATTGATTCATTTAAAATTTTTGTTACTGGAATTCCATTTTCAGAACGATTCTTGGGAAAATTCGATTCTCTAGATACTTTTAAAAATTTACACTTAGATTCAAATTTATTTACTGTTTTATTTTTTGCTGGCGGAAAATTTGGTCTTGGCAGAACAAAAACATTTGAGATTTTTAAAACTTTAATTAGTGATTTTCCTGATTTGCAAGTAATTGCTATATCAGGTAAAAATGAAAAAATGAAGACTATGTTTACAGATTGTGTAACAAATCTTCATAAGGAAAATACTGTTTGCGTACTAGATTATTCAAATCACATACCAGAATTAATGAGCATTGTTGATTTTGTTATTACAAAACCTGGTGGTTTAACTGCAACTGAAAGTCTTGTTTCTGGTCTTCCGATGTTGATTATTAACCCAATTCCAGGTCAAGAGGAACAAAATGCAGCTTTCTTAGAGCAATCTGGTGTAGCAATTTGGTTGAAAAAAAATGACAATATTCATGATACATTAGCAAAGCTTTTGACATCTCCTGATACATTAAAAACAATGAAAACTAAAGCTAAGGAATTGTCTAAGCCGAATGCTGTTTTTGATATTTGTCATATCTTGTTTGATATATAAAATTTTTTATTGTATACGGAAAAACTGAATTTTACCTTAGACACATATAAGATTTTTCCGTATACAATAATATTAGGATACCTTAATTAGTTAGAGCAAAACTGGCAACATGTATTTTACATTTGTTACAAAGACTAGCTTGGTAAAACACCTTTCTCACATTTCTCTTCTCCCTTCTAGTGCTTTGCTCAATGTTATTTCATCTGTATATTCCAAGTCTCCTCCTACTGGTATTCCATGTGCTATCCTTGTTACTTTTACTCCCATTGGTTTTACTAGTTTCGAAATATACATAGCAGTTGCTTCTCCTTCTACTCTAGGGTTTGTTGCTATGATAAGCTCTTTTACTGTGTTATCTGAAAGCCTTGAAATTAATTCTTTTAATTTTATATCTTCTGGCCCAATGCCATTCATTGGTGAGATAGAACCATGTAAAACATGGTATACACCTTTAAATTCATGTGTTCTTTCCATTGCCACAATATCTCTTACATCTTCTACGACACAAATACTGCTAGTGTCTCTTTTTGGATTCTCACAAATAGGGCAAGGATCTGTATCTGATATGTTATAACATTTAGAACAATATTTTAAATTCTTCTTTGCATTTAAAATAGCCGAAATAAATTCATTTGTCTCTTGCTCTCCTAAATCTAACATATAAAAAGCTAATCTCGCTGCTGTTTTATGCCCTATGCTTGGCAATTTTTCAAAATTTTCTATTAATTTTTCAATCGATGGTGAATAAACTGACATATAATGTTCTCCTATTACATAAGTCCTGGTATATTATATTTTCCCATTTGAGCAGTCATTGCTGTATCTACTTTTCTTAATGCCTCATTTGTACAACTAACAATTAAATCTTGAAGCATTTCTATTTCTTCTGGATCTACAACTTCTTTTTGTAATTTAATTTTTTTTATTTCTTTTGCCCCTGTTACTATAACTTGAATTGCTCCTCCTCCAGCAGTTGCCTCAAATTCTTTTACTCCTAATTCTTCTTGTGTTCTTTCCATTTCTTCTTGCATTTTCTTTGCTTCTTTCATTAATTGTCCCATATTCATTCCGCCAAATCCTCCCATTCTTCCTGGGAATCCTCCTCTTTTTGCCATTTTATTTTCCTCCTTATTCTTCTATTACATTGAAAGGTATATCCAACCCTTCTAAGTTTGTCATGTTTGATTTTTTTTCTTCCTGTTTTGTTTTCGTTTTTTCAGTATATTTTATTTGCATTTCTTTTCCTTCTTGTATACTAATTAATCTTATTAATTCTCGTTTGTTTTCTGGTTTTTCTAGTACTGTCTTTCCGAAAAGATGTTAATCCATCTGTAAATTCAATTCCTATTACCATGTCATTTAGTTTTCTTGCTTTTGAATTAATTAAATTAGTATAAAGCATTACTTTTCCGTTTTCCTTTAATTGATTTATTATTGTTTGCCAGTATGGTACTAAATTTCCATCTTGCATTTTTTGTACAGGAGTTTCATCTACCTTTTTTACTGGTTTTTGTGATTTTTCTGGTTTTGTTATAGGAATTTCTTGCTTTGGTTGTTCTATATTTTTTGTTGATGTTCCTTGTTTTAATATATTTTCTATTTTATTTATTCTTTTTTCTATTTCTTCTAGCCCCTCATTTTTCTCTTGTTTACATACCTTTATAATTCCTACTTGGAACAAAATATTTTTTTGACTGGACCATTTCATATCGTTTTCTAGTTCCGAAAGAGCATAAATTAATTTTAATAATCTTTCTTTTGATACTTCTGTAATAATACTTTGCATTTGTTTCTTTTCTTCTTCATTATATAATACTGCATCTACTCCTGTTTTTAGTAACAATAAATCCTTTATATATTTAATAGTTTCCCATAAGAAATGATTTATTTCTTTTCCTTCGTCTATTACCTGATTTACCACTTGTATTGCTTCTTCTATTTGATAACCTAAAATTGCTTTTGTTAATGAATGAATATAGGTTAGTTTTGGAATGCCAACAAGTTCTCTTATTTTTTCTTCTGTAATTTGATTTTCTCCGTCTTGTATACATCTTTCTAGAATACTAATTGCATCACGCATAGCGCCTTCTGACAATACAGCTATTAGTTTCATTGCTTCATTCGTAATTTCAATTTTACTTTGTTCACATATAATTGCTAATCGTTTTATAATGTCATTATTAGGTATTCTTTTAAAATCAAATCTTTGGCATCTTGAAAGTATTGTTGCTGGTAATTTTTGTGGTTCTGTTGTTGCTAAAATAAATTTCACATGTGATGGTGGTTCTTCTAATGTTTTTAGTAATGCATTAAAAGCTCCTGTAGAAAGCATATGTACTTCATCTATAATATATACTCTATATTTTGCCAATGTTGGTAGAAAATTTACTTCCTCTCTAATAGAACGAATGTCCTCTACACTATTATTTGAAGCTGCATCCATTTCGACAACGTCTGTAAGTGAACCATCTAAGATTCCTCTACAGATTTCACATTCATTACATGGTTCTCCTTCTCTTGGATTTAAACAATTTACTGCTCTTGCTAAGATTTTAGCAGAAGATGTTTTTCCTGTACCTCTACCTCCACTAAATAAATATGCATGTCCAACTCTTCCAGCCATTATTTGATTTTTTAACGTTTTTGTTATTACTTCTTGTCCTACCATTTCTTCAAATGTAAGTGGTCTAAATTTTCGGTATAATGCAGTATATGTCACTTGTTTCACCTCCGCTGTTTGTTTACAAAATAACTCCTGTGTGGAAAGCAAACGTTTCACATAAATACACTACTTATCGCTGCTTTCTTCCGAACCTGACGAGGTTCATAGTTTTTTATTGAAGTTTGCTCTCCACACAGGAGTTATTACTTTTTAATTATATACTGTATTTTGGGTTTGCGCAATACTTGTTTTACAATTTTATCTGACTTTTACTCTCTTAAATATTATATTTTCTACATCCACTTTTTCCACTGCCTTGACACCTTGATTTTCTACATCTTCTAGCGGTAAACTCATATTAACATATGCTTTATAAATTTTTCCGTCTGTTAATTCTATTACAATGTCAAATCCAATATTATAGCGGATATCTGATATAGTAATTTCTGCTTTTTTTAGTAAGGTTCCATCATTGCTATAACCACTATCGTTTTCTTCGTTTGGCGTAGTCTCTCCAATCTCTCTTACACAGGTACGAAAACTAATAATACCACCTTGATTTGAAATTGTTAAGTTCTGCATACTTGTTTGTATGTCACCTGAATAGGTAATACTATTTTTTATAATAAAATCATCATTATATACATAGGCTAGACCATTTGTGTTGTTTGGACGGTAGAATTCTACTTTTCCTTTTTTAGGTGCTGACATTATTTTTATATTTTCAATAGAAACATTTTCTATCATGCTTTCTTCATTATAATTTTGATTTTTTTCTATATAAAAATATAAGTCATTGCTCTGTGTAATAGAAATTGTTTGCTCGTCTTTTGCTATTCCATCAGCTGTGCTAATAATCATAATTTTACTTAATTTAAATGGCAGGTTGGTTTCTCCTTCGATTTCATATTTTATAGTAATAAATCCAACTATTGTAATTAATAAAATTAAAACTGAAATAGCAATTGCTTTTTTAATAGCTTCTTTTTTGTTTTTTTCCATTATCTTATCCTTTCCTTTTTCTCAATAGTTTAAAAAAATCCTGTAAAATTGTTTTACATTCTTTTTCTAGCAACTTTCCTTCTACCTCTACTATGTGGTTAAATGGATAATCCTGTGGAATATTTAAAACTGATCCACAAGCTCCTGTTTTTTCATCCATTGCTCCAAAATATATTTTTTTTATTCTAGCTCCAATAATTGCTCCAATGCACATCGTACATGGCTCTAATGTAATATACATTGTAGTGCCTTCTAGTCTCCAATTATTTAATTTTTTGCTTGCTTTTTGAATTGCTATTATTTCTGCATGTTTTGTTGTATCATTTTTGCCTTCTTTTTGATTATGTGCTCTTGCAATTATTTTTCCATCTTTTACTATAATAGCTCCCACCGGAACCTCATCTTCATTAAACGCTTTTTGGGCTTCTTTTAATGCAATTTCCATGTATTTTTCTTTTTCTTTTTTCAATTTATCTCTCCTTTATGATTGTATGAGTTTATTATTTTTATATGTTTATTTTCAATAATTTTTTTATTAATTTTCAGCAGTTTATTAAAGTATATTCTATTTTTAATAATTTGTAAATTTAATTCTAGGCATTAAATATGAAAGTCCTTTTGCTATGCAGTCCTCTAAAGAAAGTGCTCTATATACATTTCCTTGCTTTTTAGATTCATTAATGTATTCTAACTTTTTGTATACAGAAAAATAGCATTTCAAGGAGAAAGCTGATTTATCATATACAATAAAAATAGCAACACATTTTACCATTCTGATATTGCAAATGTGTTGTTATACTATAATTATACATAAACGTTACTTAATAATCAACATATTTAATATAACTTAGTTCTATCGCTCCAATAATAATTGCATTTTTATGTTTGGTGCACCTGATTGGAATCGAACCAACGACCTCTCCCTTAGGAGGGGAGCGCTCTATCCTACTGAGCTACAAGTGCATTTGTCGGTGAGTTTTTATCTCACCTTTTTATTTATGCATTTAATTTATTAACTACATCTTCTACATCAATTCCGTGAACATCACATGCTTCTTCTAGTGTTTCTTCCTGAGCCGCTGGACACCCTAAGCAATGCATTCCAGCTGCTAGTAGTATCTCTGCTTTTTCTGGTGTTTCTTTTAAAATGTCACCTATTTTTGTTGTTTTTTCAATTTTCATTGTTCTCCTCCTTATGCTTTTATTTTTTTCATTTTCAATTGTAACATAAATTTTTAAAAAAGTATAGACAAACTATTAAAAATATTATAATATGGTATAAATTGGAAATGAGGTGATTTTTTTATGTTATTACATCTTTTTTTTATTTCTTTTTTATTTAATATTTTTATTGTTTCTTATTTTGTTTATTCCTTCATTGAGGATAATGTTTTCCATCATTTGCAAGGTTCCAAATTAAAACAAAAAAGAAAAATTTCTTAGAAAGGAGGTCTTTTTAAATTTTTTTATTACATATAACATTTTTATTATTCTCTGGTGTTTCAAATCTTTTCTTTTCTTTATTTTTCTTTAAACCCATTTTTGAAACTTCTACACTTATAATTCCATATTCTTTGACTCCTTTTGATATCTGTGAAAGATTTCCAGTTTTCTGGCATTATGCTAAATTATTATACTTAATTTTATCTTCTTTATCTACCATGATTTTTGCAAATTTTTTTTATCATCTATTTTTTGATCATATTGAAAATTTAAAAGAGAATATGCAAAAGCCTCTAGATAATGAGTCCCCTTTTCTATATGTTGGCAAAGATTTTGATTCTAATAATCCCATTTTTTTACCTGAAAAAAGTCTTTATCAAAATATTTTGGTTACTGGAACTATAGGAAGTGGTAAAACTTCTAGTGCCATGTATCCATTTTGTAAACAATTAATGGAACATTGTAATACAAATTTTTCTAAAAAACTTGGCATGTTGATTTTAGATGTCAAGGGAAATTTTTATCAACAAGTTATACAGTTCTCAAAAGATTGTTTTCGTGAAGAAGATATTATTTTAATTAAATTAGGGGGATCTATTACTTATAATCCTTTGGATAAACCTCATTTAAAACCCTCTGCTTTAGCAGATCGCCTGAAAACCATACTTTTATTATTTTCTCCTAATAATTCTGACTCTTATTGGTTAGATAAGTCTGCTCAAGTTTTGTCAGAATGTATTAAACTATGTAGACTTTACAACAATCATTATGTTACTTTTTTGGAAATTCATAAATTAATTTTTTCTCATAATTATTTTCACGAAAAATTACAACAGTTAAAATTACTATTTCAACAAAATCGTTTTAATGAGGAACAATGCTTTGATTTACTTTCTGCAATTGAATTTTTTGAAAATGAATTTAACTGTTTAGATAGCAGAGTTTTGTCTATTATTAAATCCGAAATTTCACGTATTACATCTATATTCCTTTCTGACTATAATGTGCAGAAAATATTTTGTCCAGAAAAATCAAATATTACTTTCTCTGGTTTTCAGTCTGTTCTCAATGATGGGAAAATCGTTGTATTAGGAATGAATCTTTCTAAATATCAAAATCTCTCTCGCTTTATTGCAGCTTATCTAAAACTAGATTTTCAATCAGAAGTTTTGTCTTCTCTAGAAAATCAATCTTCTAATAGACCTACTGTATTTCTCTGTGATGAATTCCATGAATTTGTAACATCAACAGATGCTAATTTTTTCGCTCAAAGTAGAGAAGCTAAATGCATTAATATCGTTGCAACTCAAAGTTATTCTTCTTTATTAAACACATTAAAAGATTCTACATGTGTCCGTGTATTAACGCAAAATTTAGTTAATAAACTTTGGTTTCGTACAGATGATACATTTACTATAGAAGATATCCAAAAACAATTAGGAAAAGAGGAAAAAGAAAAAACAACCTATTCTATCTCAGAAAATGCTAAAGAAACAAATTATCATTATCTTACAAGAAGTTTCAGTTCAGATAATTCAAGTCTTTGTGAGAGTATTCAATCATATACTCAAACTGATTTTCTTTATGATTCTCATTTTTTTACACAAGAATTACCTGTTTTTTCTTGTCTTGCTTTTTTATCTAATGGTTGTTCGATTTTACCACCTTTAAAAGTTCAAATGAAACCTTATTTTCAATTTAATATAAATGAAAGGAGTAAAAATAATGAAATGTTGTTTTTGTAAACATAGTTTGTTTATAGTTATTCTTTTAACAATTTTATTTTTATTTTGTTTTAGTAATGATTCATTTGCTGCTGACCCTAAGCTTATTTCTAAAATAAGAAATGCTTTTGAAAAGATTAGTGATTGGATGATAAAAATTGCTACTCCAGCAGCTGCGGTTGCCGTTGGAACAGGAGTTTTGATGAAAAAATTTAGTTTTGGTGATGAAGAACGTATTCGAACTGGTAAACGCTTAATTCGTGCTGCATTATTTTCATATGCATTTATTTTAGCAACAGACTTGATTTTGGCAGCTATTAAAAGCTTAATCTAAGTTAGGATGTGGTATTTTGCAAGACGTGAATATTTCCGAATTAATTTTTGAAACTATAAATTCTTTGTTTTCAAATTTGTTTTCTTCTATTGACAATAACCTTTATTCTGTTTTAGATGATATTACATTTATTAGCTCTGATATATTAACAAATTCTCCTTTAGAACAATTTTTAGGTTCTGAAACGCAAAATGGAATTTTATTTATTTGTAATACTCTTTTGCTTGGAATACTCCTTTATTTTGCTGGTTCTAATTTTATTTCCTTTTATACATCTACAAATGTGCAAAAACCATTATCTTTCTTTTTCAGAATTATTTTCTTTTTGATTCTTATGAATTGTTGCTTTTTCTTTTGCGAGCAGATTATTTCATTTGTTTCATTTTTGTCCTCTGCTATTCGCAATTTAGGTGAAAACTTACTAAACAAATCAATTTGTTTTTCCACACTTATTGAACAATTAAATTCAGTTATTTCTGTCGGTAAAGATAATTTTAATTTATTCTCTCTAGATGGTTTGATAAAGGGTTTTATTTCTTTTGGCCTTTTGCAATTATTGTTTACGTATTCCTTGCGTTATGTTTTAATTAAAATATGGATTTTAATTTCTCCTTTTGCAATTATGTCTCTTGTTTTAAATTCTACTTCTTGGTTTTTCCGTATATGGTTTCGAAGTTTTCTTGCTTTTTTATTAGTTCAGGTTTTTATTTCTTTTGTTCTGCTCATTGCCTTTTCTGTTGATTATACGGATGACCTTTTCCCAAAATTAATTATAGTTGGTTGTATATATGCTTTTATAAAGGCAAATAACATAGTAAAAGAATGGATGGGTGGTATTTCTTCAGAGATTAGTAACGGTTTTTATGGTATTAAGTCTTTTTTCAAAGGAGGTAGTTGATGCATTTTATTTTCCCACAGAACTATCATTTTCGATTTCGCTTGTTTGGTCTTTTTGATTATCCTACACTTTTTTTTAATATTTCCTGGTTCTGTTTTCTATTTGCATTTTCCAATTTATTTTTTAATGTTTTAGAAGTAAAAATTTTTATATGTACAACTTTTTTTATTCCTGTTTTTTTACTTAGTTTTTTTGGTATCCACCAAGAAAATATATTTGTCATTTGTTCCTACATTTATTATTTTTTAAAAAATCGTCGCATTTATTTTTATTCTAAAATTTAATAATATTATTGTAAAAAATTTGTCGAGATGCTATAATTTAAAAAGCGAATGCTACATCATGGCATTCGCTAAGAAATTATATTGCATATAATCGAAAAATATAACTATATCAGTAAAAGGAGGACAATTAAAATGAAATTGGAGCAAAATGATAAGTCAATGCTTTTTTCTAATACAGAATTGCCAGATATTTTTTTTACAGAGTATTTATCTGCTGCAAAAGGTGATTATGTTAAAGTTTATTTATATATTCTTTTTTTGTCTAAGTATAATAAAGATGTAAAAATAACTGACTTATCAAAAAAATTGTCTCTTTCATTTAATATAATACAAGAAGCTCTTTCTTACTGGGAATCACAAGGAGTTATTACTAAAAAGAACACTGGTTATATTTTAACAAATCTTCAAGAGAAAGAATTATTCTCATTATATACACCAAAGCTAACTTCTACTCCAGAACAAGCTGAACTGACTGCTCAAAATAAATATCGTGCTAAAGCAATTGAGAATATTAATAACCTTTATTTTCAGGGTGTTATGTCTCCTTCTTGGTATAATGATATTGATTTGTGGTTTCGTAAGTATCAATTTGATGAACAAGTTATGATTTCACTTTTTGGGTATTGTTTTGAGAAATCTGCCCTACATCGAAATTATGTTCAAACTGTAGCTGAGGCATGGAGTAAAAGTAATATTAAAACTTTTATGGATTTAGATAATTATTATCAAAAACAGGAAAAACTAAATATTATAGGAAAATCTATTGCAAAAAAATTAGGGTTTAATCGCTCTCTTACTCAATTTGAATCAGCATATATAGAAAAATGGATTGTCGAATATGGTTTTTCTCAAGACATTATAGATATTGCTTTAAAAAGAACTACTTCTAAAGCAAATCCAAATTTTGACTATATTGATAAATTACTTTCTGATTGGAAAGAACGTGGACTTAAAACTTCTGCTGAGGTGCAAGAATTTATACAACAAATGAAAGAAAAAAACAAAAAAACTAAAGAGTTAGAGAAGAAATCTAGTTTTCAATCTTATGATCAGCGAAACTATGATAATTTAGAAAGTTTATATGCTAATCCTATTTTAAAATCAAATTCTTAATACTAAGTAAAATTGATTATTTATATTTTATTTATTTTGCATAATAAGGAAATTGGTGATAATATGGAAATAAATATGCATAAAGAATTGTTAAATGAATATGAGAATAAAAGACGTTTTGCTATTAGGCAGGCTGAAGAGAAAAAATCTTCTTTTCTTTTAAAATATCCGGATTTTGCAAAATTAGAGGAAGAACTTTCAATGGCATCAATATCATATAGCCGTTCTCTTATAACAAAACCTGAAGATAAAGATGTTTTTTTAAAACAGATTAAACAAAAAATAACTGATATCCAAAATAAAAAACTTAGTTTTTTGCAACAACTTGGGTTGGATTTTTCTTATTTTGAACCAATTTATGAATGTAAATTATGCAAGGATACTGGTTATTTTCAACAAGATAATAAATCTATTATGTGTTCTTGCCTAAAGCAACGTATTTATAACATAGAATATAACAAATCCAATATTGGTAATTTAGAGAATGAAAACTTTTCCACGTTTTCATTTGACAACTATTCTGATGAGGTAAATTCAGAAAAATATCATGCTTCTATTTCTCCAAGAGAAAATATTAGAAATATAAAATCTATTTGTGAGCATTTTATAGAACATTTTGATAATCCAGATGAACGAAATTTGTTGTTTATAGGCAATACCGGACTAGGTAAGACATTTCTGTCAAATTGCATTGCCTATGAACTGTTAAAACAAGGAAAAACTGTTCTTTATCAGACAGCTCCTGTCATGTTGGACGAAATCATTGACTATAGATTCAATAAGCCTAACTGTAATTTTAGTATTATTGAAAATTTATTAACAGTTGACTTACTGATAATTGATGATCTAGGTACAGAAACTATGAATAATATGAAATTTACTGAATTGTTTAATATAATAAATTCTAGATTATTAAATCAGAATCATAAAATTACTAAAACTATTATTTCTACTAACTTAAGTTTAAAAAATATTTTTGATAATTATGAAGAACGTCTTGGTTCAAGATTCGTTGGTCATTACCATATTTGTAGGTTTTTTGGAGACGATATAAGATTTAACCAAGTAAAAGCCAAATAATTTTTTGCATTAATCTGAAAACCTCATAATTTATGCAAACTCTGAACTTTATCTTTGGCTTTTTGCGAACTTGTTTAAGGTGCCAAGTTTTTGAAAGAATTTGTGTACAATGTATTTTGATATTATTAAAGTATACTAACTTTCATCATATAGTAATAAAAATCCTAACCTGTGCAATAAGGTTAGGATTTTAAAATTATTCTTCCATATCTTTTTCTGAAATTTTTTCTATACTTACTACCTTTCCTTCATTTGTTCGCATTAAAGTTACACCTTGTGTACTTCTTCCTAAAACACTAATGTCTTTTACATTAATTCTAATAATAGTTCCTGTATCTGTAATTATCATAACATCATCATTTTCATTTACAATTCGAATTCCTACTATTGACCCTGTTTTTGGTGTGATTTTATAGGTAATAACTCCTTTTCCACCTCTTACCTGTACTCGATATTCATCTAATTCAGTTCTCTTCCCAAATCCATTTTCCGTAATTGCAAGAAGTGTTGCTTTACTTCCACCTAATATTGATTCCATACCTATTACCATATCGTTTTCATCTAATCTTATTCCTATAACCCCTTGTGATACCCTGCCTACTGGTCTTACATCTTTTTCATCGAATGTAATGCTCATTCCTTCTCTGGTTACTAGAACAACATTATCTTCTCCATCTGTTAGTCTTACATCAATCAGTTCATCTTCATCTTTTAGATTTATTGCTTGAAGTCCTGTTTTTCTAACTGAATTATATTCTATTAAAGGTGTCTTTTTGATTAATCCATTTCTGGTTGCAAATAATAAATATTTACCTTCTGCAAAATTTTGGATTGGAATTATAGCAGAAATTTTTTCACCTGCATCTAAACTTAATAGATTAACAATTGCTGTTCCTTTTGCTGTCCTTCCTGCTTCTGGCAATTCATATCCTCTTAAACGATATAATTTTCCCTTATTACTAAAGAAAAGAATAGTATCATGTGTAGACATAGTAAAAATTTCTTTTACAAAATCTTCTTCCCTTGTCGCTATTCCTGTAATTCCCTTTCCTCCACGTTTTTGGCTTTTATAAGTGTCAATTGGCATTCTTTTGATATAGCCAAAATGTGTTAGGGCTACAACGTTTTGCTCTTCTTTAATTAAATCCTCTACATCTAACTCTCCTTCTGCAGCAATTATCTTTGTTTTTCTTTCATCTCCAAATTTTTCTTTTATTTCTAAAAGCTCTGTTTTTATAATATCAAATACTAATTTTTCACTACCTAATACTTCTTTATAGTAGGCAATTAATTTTAAAAGTTCATTGTATTCTTCATCTATTTTTTCTCTTTGTAATCCAGATAATGTTTTTAATCTCATATCTAAAATAGCTTGTGCTTGTATTTCAGTAAGTCCAAAACGTTCCATTAGTCGTTCTTTAGCATCATCATAAGAGGAGCGTATAATATTAATAACTTCGTCAATATTGTCAATTGCTATCTTTAATCCCTCTAAAATGTGTGCTCTTGCTTCTGCTTTATCTAAATCAAACTTTGTTTTTCTTAAAATAACTTCTTTTCTATGCTCTATATAATGAATTAAACATTCACGCAATGTTAATATTTTTGGTTCTCCATTTACTAAAGCTAGCATAATAATACCAAATGTATCTTGCATTTGTGTGTTTTTATATAGTTGGTTAAGAACTACCTGTGCATTTGCATCTCTTTTTAATTCAATTACAATACGAACTCTATCATTTCTATCAGATTCATCTCTTAGTTCAGAAATTCCTTCAATTCGTTTCTCACGAACTAATCCTGCAATGTTTTCAATTAATTTTGCTTTATTTACTTGGTATGGCAATGAATTTACTATTATTCTCTGTTTATTTCCGCTCATCTCTTCTATTTCAGCTTCAGCTCTAACTGTTATTTTACCTCTTCCTGTCGTATATGCTTGTTTAATACCTTCTTTTCCCAAAATAATACCTTCTGTTGGAAAATCTGGACCTTTTATAATGGATATTAATTCTTCATCTGTTACATTGTCTGTTTCAATTATTCTAATAATTCCATTAATTATTTCAGTTAAATTATGTGGTGGTATATTAGTTGCCATTCCTACAGCTATTCCTGATGAACCATTAATTAATAACGCTGGTATTTTTGAAGGTAATACAACTGGTTCTTTTAAGCGATCATCATAGTTTGGCATGAAGTTAACAGTATTTTTTTCAATATCTACTAGCATTTGTTCTGAAATCTTTGACATTCTTGCTTCAGTATACCTCATAGCGGCTGCTCCATCACCATCTATTGAACCAAAATTTCCGTGTCCATCAATTAACATATATCTCATTGAAAAATCTTGTGCCATTCTTACCATCGCATCATAAACAGAACTATCTCCATGTGGATGATATCTTCCTAATACAGAACCTACTGTATTAGCACATTTTCTATACGGCTTATCAGAAGTAATTCCATCTTCATACATAGCATATAATATTCTTCTATGTACAGGCTTTAATCCATCTCTAACATCAGGAAGAGCACGAGATACAATAACACTCATTGCATAATCAATATAAGATGTTTTCATCTCTACTTCAATGTTTCTGTCAATAATATTTTCTGCTTTGTCTTCCACTTTTATACCCCTTTTCCTATTTTGTAATTCCTTTGTATTATACTAAACCGTAAGAAAATATGCAAGTAAAAAAATGAATTTAAATTGCTAGGATACTAATTTTTTCGCTAACTCTTGTTCTGTTTGAGAAAGCTCAAAGTTTTTCCCATTATTTTTTATAAGGCTATGCAAGTTTTCTATTTCTCTAGCTTCTACTATTACTTGTTCTATCGGCATAACCTTTTCTAGACTGTTTTTTATTTTTTTATATTGTTTTTCCATATTAGTAAAGTCTTTACTTCCATAAAATTCTTTCCATTTTGCAGAATATGTTTGAATTTTTTCTATTTCTTTTATTTGTTTAGTTAGTGCTTCTTCTATATTTTTTGTTATATTATCTAATAATATGTCCTTTCCATGTTTAATTATAGAAATTACATTTTTAGATAGTATTCCTTTTTGTTGTATTTTATTTAAAACTGAATCAATTAGTTCGGAGCTTCCATCTATAATTCCTCCATTTTGGACTGCATTTTGCATTTGATTAATATTATCAAATTTTCCAGTAACAACTCCTATAACGCTTTTTCCTAAATCAATTCCAGAACTTATAACTGATTTTATGCCTTCACTAAACCCTTCTTGAAATATTGTATCTTTAATTTGAATTACACTATCTTCTATAAAATTAGGTAAAATAGCTCTTAATCCTACATCTACCGCGAAATTGATAGCTTGACCTAAATTTGTTTCTAAAAAATTTTTTTGCTCTCGTTCTGTCACTAATCCATGTAGTTTGACTGGTTCTCTACTTACTGTTAATTCCT
>CALXYG010000010.1 GCA_944392885.1 uncultured Clostridia bacterium | reverse complement strand
TTCCCATTCTTTTAGTTGTTTTTGTGAATATGTCCTAGTAGTACCTTTGTAGTATGGATACCAACTATGTCTACAATTTATTCCTTTAAATCCAGTTGCTTCCCCATATCCTATATCTGCTTTTGATAAATAACCTTTTTGTCCGCTCAAAGAAACTATTTTTCCTTGCCATTTCATATGACTTGGTCTTGCTCCAGAATGTGCTGAAATCTCCATTAAATCCCAACCGACTTCATTTGCTCTTGTTTCTTGTAGTTGTCCCATGTTCTGATTTACTGCTGTTATTACATTTGTTCTTATTGCACTTTCTATACTTCTTTTTCTTCCGCTTGGATATTGTATAACAGCTCCTTGGCTACTTATATTTTTTATTTCATCTATAATTGCTTGTGTGTAGCTTTTTACTTCTGTACTAGTAAACATATAAGCATTATTAATTGCATTTACAAATTGCGTTTGTCCTGTTGTGGCTGTTGTCATACATAAGTTTTGCAAGTTTCCTGCCGTTCTTTGTATAGTAGCATTCATCATCTGCTTAATGCTTTCACTTTGTTTTAGTAGTACTGGATTTAGTCCTGCTTCTTTGTAAATCTTGTCATCATAACTTAGTGTTTTTTCTCCAGCTTCATAAAATATTTGATTTACATTCTCATAAGTTGTATTATTATATTCTGCTACTAGTCTTACAATATCTTGATATAAGAATCCCATTTCTTGTGCTATTCTTAAACTATTTGTAACTACTGTATTCGCATATCCATAATTTGCTATTCTTATTGCTATTTCTTCTATTATTTGTAATTCTAAGTTTTGATATATTCCTATTGCTTGTTTTTCTATTTTTATAAAATCTTGTTCAGTTAACATCGTTTAACCTTTCTATTTCTCTATAAAAAATACCACCTGACGGAGAACAAATGCTTAATGCACAATCAATTGGATTTCTTGATATTATTAAATTTTTATCTTTATCATATCTATAAATAAATCCTTTATATTCTTTCATTTTCAACACTTTATATAAAATAAGACTAATTATCATTTCTATTCCTCATCTATACTTTCATTAAATCCAAGAGCCTCTCGATTGCTCATCTTTTCTTCTTGTATTTCTTGTAACTCTTCTTTTATTTGCTTATCATTCATGTTTCTTATATTTTTCATATAAGATTTTTTACTTCTAGTTCCATTTCCAACTTCTGATTGTGCTCTTACTTGTTCTGCTCCTTTGTCTTCTATTATGCTATCATCGAAATCTATTGTTATTTCATCAGCTTTTATGTCTACATTTCCAAAAGTAGTAGATGCATAAGCAATAGCTTTTACGATTGTAACTAATGCATTTTCAGCTATAAGTTCATGTTTCTTTAATGTTCTAAACATATCAGAATTTTCTGATATAACTCCTGTTGCTGTTTGAATACTTGCTCCATCAAATTTGTATCTTTCTTTTCCGAAACCACATTTTAAAGATAAAAGCATTAATTGATAATCTACTGTACTTGCATACTTATCCGTTCTTAAATCTGAACTATCATGCTCTATCATGCTATCTTTGTTAAATCCCTTTGGCATACGATAAACAGAAATGTCATTTGGATCAAATACCATTTTTTGTTCTCCGCTGTCAAATGACATCATTTCTTCTGCTATAAATACTCTTCTTCTTCCTAGATTAGTTTCATTTCCTAATCCGTCATAAGCATCATCTAAACTCTTTAATGTATCAATTGCATTTGCATAAACAGAAATTCCAAATGGCGTTTCGCTATCTATGTTATTGCAAATGTTTGGAATTATTATTGCAAACCACGGAATATTACTTTTTGTCTCAAATTTGTCTAAAAATCCTTCTTTTTCTTTATCATTTGTCTCTACAAAAGAATTGTATTTTCCTCTAAACATATAATTTTTTATTATGTAATTTCCATTATCGTCTAAAACATGCATTGCTATGTAAATGTAATTTTGTCCTTTTTTGTGTTTGTTTGTAACAAAAGCACATTCTATTATTTTTCCATTCTCCCAAGTAAGTGGTATTATTTTTTTACCTTCTACAAATTCTAATTTTATCTTTGCATTAGTGACATCTAATAAATTCATCTCTTCGTCTTGCTCTATGTCTTGAACTGAAACTACTAAAGCTCCTGTCCCTAATGCAAAACTTCTTTCAAATCCTTGGTTTATTACTACTGTTGCGTTGTTTTGCTTTAATATTTCGTTTAATGTTTTTGTATCAGCATCATTTTTTAGATTAATTGTTACCTTTTCATTAAATATTAAATCTGCCCAATCTTCTGATACTTTCTTTGCCCCTTGCAAAGATTTCTTTTCCATTTTTACTTTACGTTGTCCGTTGTAAATATAATAATTATGAAATTTGCGTACTTTTCCTTTATACCAACTATCCCATAAATTAATATATTTATCCCAATTTAGTTTTTCTGATATATCGTAACCTTGATTACTAAAAAATTGCTGTAAATTCATATCTTATCTCCTGCTATTTATTAAATTTTCATAAAAACTATTTATTGAATATTCAAATGCGTCTAAACTATCTATGTCTGTTGTTCCGTCGT
>CALXYG010000009.1 GCA_944392885.1 uncultured Clostridia bacterium | reverse complement strand
TAATATTGGTATGCAATTTGCTAATTCAAGTGGTTACCTTTTAACTGATGTACCATTTAACTCCAGTTTTGCCGGTTATAAAGATTGGTTTATCCAAGAATATAATCGCCCAGGTTTTACAATTGAAGCAGGTATAGGAGAAAATCCATTATCGATCTCACAATTTAATGAAATTTATCGCGAAAATGAAGGAATTTTGGTTCTTGGTATGATATTGTAAAAAAGCAAATTCAAAATTAATACACGAATATAGGGACTTTTGCCTTGCTATATTGGAAAAGTTAATGTATTATTCATTAGCTTTTCCTTCCTAAGCTAACCTGTATTGAATATTCTCTATTGTTTCGAATAATGGTAAGAGTAACAACATCATTTGGTTTTTTCTGATATATATATGTTCTAAGTTCAGTCATCTTATTTATTTCTGTACTATCTATTTTAGTAATAATATCTCCTACTTTTATGCCGGCTTTGCTAGATGGCCCATCTAAAGCAACTTGTGCTACATAAACACCTACATCTAAATCTAATCTTGAATCCAAATACGGAATTACATTTTTGTCATAGCCAAAAATACCAAGATAGGCTTCTTCAACTGTTCTGTTATTTGCTAATTTTTCCACTATGGGTTTTATTACATTAATTGGTACTGCAAAACCCATTCCTTCTGCAGATGTGATTTTTACAGAATTAATTCCGATTACCTCCCCATTTAAATTAATTAGTGGTCCTCCACTATTTCCAGGGTTAATTGTAGCATCTGTTTGAATTAAGTCTTCCATATAGGTTTCTGTATTATTTTCTTCTATTTTAATTGTTCGATTTAATGCACTTATTATGCCACCTGTTACTGTTCTTTGGAACTCAAATCCTATAGGATTTCCTATGGCATAAACAATATCCGCTACTTTTACACTTTCTGAATCTCCAAGTCTAACATAAGATAATGATTTTACATTAATTTTTACAATTGCCAAATCAATTTCACTATCTGCCCAGACAACACTTCCATTGTACACTTTTCCGCTTTCTAGTGTTACATAACATGTGCTATATTTTCCACCACAGACATGTTCATTTGTTAGAATATAGCCATCATCTGTAATAATCACTCCAGATCCTAATCCAAGTTCTGATACTGAGTTGTTTAAAAAAATTGAGTTTCCATTATTTTTTAATTTAGATATACCTACAACACTTTTACTTACATCTTCTATCATTTCATTTATTTCTTTATTTTCTGCTTTGCTTTCTTCTAGTGTTCTAGTTAAATTTACATTTGTTTGATTACTTTCTTCCACATTAAACGGTTTAATCTCTATACCTAAATACATACTATGTAACAAAACACTTGCAACAGAAACGCAAAACATAATTACTAGTAGACTTAAAAACCTTTTTAATTTAGGATGTTTTATTTCTTTTGGTTTATACCTATACATTTTATTCCTCCCATCTTATTGTTATATTTTCCAATTATGAAAATTTTAATCATTTTTTTATCTCATATTCCTTTTCTGTTTTTGTTGAAAAAAATTTTTTTGTAACATTTTATGAATTATTGCATAACCATTACATTTGTGTTACAATTTAATTATATTTTGACAAATAATGTTGTTTTCCCGCAAAAAACTAGTATAATTGTCTTGTCAAAAATTTCATAAGGGTGATTAAATGGATAAAGAATATTTTGAACTAACAACCCCACAAAAATCAATTTGGCTTACAAATCAAATGTTTCCTAATACTCCTATTGAAAATATTTGTGGTTCTGTTATTATAGAAGAAAAAGTGAATTTTATCGCACTTCAAAAATCAATTAATTTTTTCGTGCAGAAGAATGATAGCTTTCGAATTCAATTTGTACAAACAGAAAACGGTATAAAGCAATTCATTAGTTCATTCTCTCCTTTTAATGTTGAAATTATTAATGTTAATTTTGACTCTGATGTAAATTGCATTGAAAAAAAGCTCGTTTCTACTCCTTTTCCATTAACAGACTCCCTTTTGTTCCAATTTAAAATGTTTGAATTTCCAGATGGACACGGTGGATTTACAATTAATGCTCATCATCTAATTTCAGATGCTTGGACAGCTGGTCTAGTTGTAAACCAAATAATAGATTATTATGCCTTTTTGATTCATTCTTCTCAAGCTGTAGAAGATAATTATCCATCTTACATAGATTATATAAATTCAGAAAAAGAATATCTCCAAAGCGAACGTTTTAAAAAAGATGAAGAGTTTTGGATGAATGTATATAAGACAATACCTGAAATAGCTAAAGTGCCTAGTATTCGTGAGGTTCCTCTTGTAAAACATTCTTGTAAGTCATTCCGCAAAGAATATACTATTTCAAAGGAAACTATTACTTCTGTAGCCGAATTTTGTAATAGTCATCATATTTCTATTTTTAATTTCTTTATGGCTATTTATTCTATATACATAAGCAGAGTCTCTGGTCTTCAAGATTTTGTTATTGGTACTCCTGTTTTAAATAGAACTAATTTTAAGGATAAACATACAACAGGTATGTTTATTAGTACTGTTCCATTTAGAATTTCAATTGGCGATGATTATGATTTTTCTTATTTCGTTGCTAATATTAGTAGAGATGCTCTTAGTATTTTCCGCCACCAAAAATATCCATATCCTTATTTATTAGAAAATTTAAGAAAGCAATTTCCTTCTCTTCCAAATTTATATGATTTACTTATTTCGTATCAAAATGTTAGGAGCGATAAACAAACTTCTACTGTACCATATTTCGCTCGTTGGATTTCAAACGAATGTATTTCTGATGGAATAAATATTCATTTGTATGATATGAATGATACAGGAAATTTGAATGTCGCTTATGACTGTCTTGCCTCTCGTTACAGTTTTGATGAAATTCAGTATCTACATGAAAGAGTTTTATATATTATTGAACAAGTTTTAGCAAATCCTGGCATTGCTTTAAATAAAATAGAGATTGTAACTCCTAGTGAAAAAAAATTTTTTCTAATTGATTTTAATAATACAAAAATAGATTATAATGAAACTAAAACAATTTCTATCTTTTTTGAGGAACAAGTAGAAAAAAGCCCAGATTCCATTGCTCTTGTTTTTGAAAATAAAAAAATGACTTATCGTCAAATAAATGAGAAAGCTAATAGTTTAGCTCATTATTTACGTAGTAGTGGTGTTTCCAATAATACTATTGTTGGTATTATGCTAAATCGCTCTTTTGAAATGATTATTGCAATTCTAGCTGTATTAAAGTCTGGTGGTGCGTATATTCCAATTGACCCTGAGTATCCTTCTGAGAGAATTTCATATATGCTAGAAAATAGTAAAACAAAGTTTCTTATCTCTTCTGCTTCATTGAAGGTTAAATGTGTTTTCATAGAGAATACTATATTAGTAGACCTTGATTCTGAAATCTACGATTCACATAAGGAAAATCTAGCAAATATTTCACGCCCAGATGATTTGTCCTATCTGATTTACACATCTGGTTCTACTGGACTTCCTAAAGGCGTAATGTTAACTCAAAAAAATCTATCTAATTTCTGTATTGCAATGTATGAAAAAATAGAGTATTTGAAAGATATGCATAATCATTCTATTGTTTCAATGACCACAGTTTCTTTTGATATATTTATTTTTGAGACTATTGTTTCTTTAACGCGTGGGTTAACTTTGTTCCTGACAAATTATTTCGAGCAAAAAATAACAAATAAATTAGAAAGATTGATTATGGATTATCATATTGAAGTTTTGCAAACAACTCCTTCTACAATGAGGTTTCATTTAGATAATCTGTCATTCCGCAATAGTCTTTCTAGTTTAAAATACATTATGCTTGCAGGAGAACAATTACCAAAATCTTTAATAGATTCTATTAAGAATTTTGCCCCTCATTGTACTATATATAATGGTTATGGTCCATCTGAAACAACCATTTTTTCTACTGTTCAAGATGTAACTTACGAAGACGAAATTACTATTGGAAAACCTATTGGCAATACTCAAATATATATCTTGGATAAAAATAAAAATATACTTCCTTATGGAGTAGTAGGAGAAATTTACATTGCAGGCGATGGTGTTGGTAAAGGTTACCACTATAATGAACTCCTGACATCTCAGAATTTCCTAGATAATCCTTTTTCGAGCAATTCTAAATTGTATAAGACCGGCGATTTAGGATCTTGGTTACCTAATGGCATTATAAAATGTTATGGTCGCACTGATAACCAAATTAAATTAAGGGGACTACGTATAGAAATTGGAGAAATTGAGGAAATTATTAATTCCTTCGACTCTGAAAACGGTTTAAAATCTGCTGTTTTGTTAAGGAAAGAAAATAATACTGCTACATTACATGCATTTATTAGTGCAAATATTAAAATTTCTGTTGGAGCTCTTAGGCAATACGTTCAATCTTATTTACCAAATTATATGATTCCACATACATTTACTCAAATTGAGCAACTTCCTTATACACCAAATGGTAAAATTGATCGTAAGGTATTAGCAAATATAAGTGTGGACTTTGATACTGTAAAATTTAGTTCTGTGGTTCCTCCTAGAAATGATCTTGATGCCATATTGCTAAATACTATAAAAAGTAGCTTAAACACTAGCGATTTTGGAATTGATCAAAATATTTTTGACTTCGGCGCTGATTCCTTAATTATTATTAATATATTAACAGAACTTTTTCAGTACAATTTAGGAATTAAAGTAAACGATTTCTATCAATTTCCAACAGTAAGACAACTTTCTAACCACATTTCTAGTAGAGACATTTCAAATAAGGCAATAAATATAAATGACTTATCTAGTATTAATGATATTGTGAAAAAATTAAATATATCTTCACAAACTCGTTCTACAACAGATTCAAAAAGCATCTTAATAACCGGTTGTACAGGTTTTCTGGGTGCACATGTGTTGGCCAGATTACTGGAATCTCCAGATAAGATTTCTTCTGTTTTCTGTTTAGTAAGGAGAAAAAATCATGTAGAACCACGAAAACGTCTATATGATATTATGCACTTTTATTTTGGTAACACTTATAATGAACTGCTGGAAAAATATGTAACCATCATTGAATCAGATATCTCTTTAGATGATTTAGGAATTAATCCAGTTGCCTTGAAGTTATTAAAGGAAAGTGTTAATTGTGTTATTCATTGTGCTGCTAATGTAAAACATTACCGGTAATTATGCTGACTTTGAAAAAGCAAATATTACTGGTACCAAAAATATAATCAATTTTTGTATGCAATGTAACATTGAATTGCACTATATTTCAACTATGACTATTTCAGGAAACTATTTGGCAGTTCAGGATTCTTCTGGTCAAGTTTTTGATGAGTCTAGTTTTTTTACAAATCAAAATTTTGACGAAAATGTTTATTCAAAAAGTAAATTGTTAGCAGAAGGATATGTTCTTTCTAATATACCAAATGGATTAATTGCAACAATTTATAGAATTGGTGATTTAAGTGGACGCTATAGCGATGGCGTATTTCAAAAAAATATAGACGAAAATTCTATATATTTACGTCTAAAATCAATTTTAGACATTGGAGCTATCTCCGAATCTTTAAAGGATTTAGAGCTAGAATTTACACCTGTAGATTATGCTGCCTCTGCAATTATAAAAATTATATGGTCTAGTCAACGTAAAAACAGAATTTTTCATGTTTATAACCCAAATAAGATATCTACTTCTACTCTTGTTGAAGTATTGAATAGTTTTCATGAGATTAAATTTATGTCTCAAAAGGATTTCAATAAGTACTTGAAGAAATTAGCTACAAATAATCTTACACAAAAAAAATTAAGTGGGATTATTAATGATTTTACAAAAGACAATGATTTGATTTATAATCACACCATAGAAGTTAGTAATTTTATTACTTGTCAATATCTAAATAATTTAGATTTTTGTTGGCCAGTGTTAACCAAAGAATATTTTAATCTATTATTAGCCTATATGAAAAATGTTAATTTTATTTAAAAGGGAGTTTTACAAATGAAACTACGTTTAAAAGAGAAATATAATAATCTAAGTATTTCTACAAAGATGTCCACATTCTTTGTTTTTATATTAAGTCTTCTATTTTTATTTTTCTATAATGTAATGCCAATTTTGTTAAATTATCCTCCTGATACTATTAATACAGAATTTGACAAAAGCGTTTCTATTACTTATTACGTATTTCAGTGCTTAGCACTGTTTATTTCCTTGACCATTCTTTTTATTATTTATTTTAAAGTTTCTCTAAAATCATTAGATAAGTGGTGGAAGAACAAAGTATATAATAAGGAAACCATGCTTAAAATACGTAAGAAATGTTTTCTATTTCCCTACCAAACCTATGCAATTATTGAAATTTGCCCAGTTTCAATTGCCATTTTTATATTATCCATAACTGGAAGTCATCCAGAAATTCTTATTTTTAAGATTGGTACTTTGTTGTTTAGCTTTTCTACCTTGGTTGGTGCTATTTTTCTGATTTTTTCTAACAAATTATTGTACCCTTTTTTAGTAGAAACTTCTAATCACCTTAACATTAATGCAACAAATGCATTTCTATCTTTGCGTGCAAAATTATCAATACAATTGTTCCCTGGTATTCTTATTACTGCTCTTTTAGTTTCTTTGATTGGTTATTCTACTTTAACACGAGAAAAAGGTGATCTTTTAAATTATTATTATAAAACAGCCTTGTCAAATGTTATAGAAAATAACCCATATGATGTTATTAATCATACTACGACTACAGATTTTTCAAATTATTTAATTAGTGACAATGACTTCTTTTTTGTGGAATATCCAGATGGCAGTATTAAAACAAGTAATGGTAGCACTTTAAGTATGTTTTTTGTTAAGTATATGCATGATTTATCTCCTAGTCATAACAATCGAGTTTATGAGTCATATACTATAGATGCTCAAGGGGTTATTGATAAAGTAACATATAACGGTCAGATTTACACAATTGGTATATATTATGAAATATTATCTTTAAATACCTTCTTTAGTTTTTTACTTTGGTCTATTGTTTTATTTGTTTTTAATTTTATAATTTTAGTATATGTTACAGCTTCGGTACAAAAAGATATTGAAAAAGTTGTAAAAGGTCTAAATCATGTTTTAACTGATACTTCTGGTTCCACAAATTCTAAATTACCTATTACAACAAATGATGTTCTAGGAGACCTAAGTATTGCCTTTAATAACATTCAAGAATTAGCTAAAAATAATATAGACAAAATTCACGCTAGTCAGGATATTTTAGTTGAACGAGAACGTTTAGCTTCTCTAGGACAGATGATAGGTGGTATTTCCCATAACTTAAAAACTCCTATTATGTCTATTTCCGGTGCAACTGAAGGGCTAAAGGATTTAATTAATGAATATGATTCTTCTATTGAAGATTCTGAAGTAACTGCTCAAGATCACCATGAAATTGCAAAGGATATGCAATCTTGGGTAGAAAAACTAAAAGATTATACAAGCTATATGTCTGATGTTATTACTGCAGTTAAAGGTCAAGCTGTTACTCTTTCTGATGAACAGTCTGTTACATTTACTATCGAGGAACTAGTGAAACGTGTTAATATCTTGATGAAGCATGAATTGAAAAATTCTCTTACTAATTTGAATGTCTTAATGCATGTTTCACCTTCTTTAGAATTAAAAGGAAATATTAATAGTTTAGTACAAGTAATTGATAATATGATTTCGAATGCTATTCAAAGTTATAATGGAGCCCCAAATGGAAATATTGATATGACAATTTATCAGGAGAATGAAGAACTTATTATTGCAATTAAGGATTATGGATCAGGTCTATCTAAAGAAGTAAAAGAAAAATTATTTAAAGAAATGGTTACAACTAAAGGTAAAAATGGTACTGGACTTGGTTTATTCATGTCTTATTCTAACATTCGTGCTCATTTTAATGGAAACATTACTTTTGATTCACAAGAAGGACATGGTACTACATTTTATATTCATCTACCCATTTAAAATTACAGGAAATAAAATCAAAATGTAAATGAGCTATAAAGTCATTTGCATTTTTTCAGTTATTTTGTCTCATTTTTTAGACAGGGTATTGTTTTTTTTATAAATTATGAATATAATTAGAGCAGAGTATTATATAAGGAGATAAATTATGAGAAAAAGTATTACACAAAATGCAAATTCAATGTATAAAATTATTGCCATAGATGATGATCAGGGTGTAATTGATACTCTTTCAGTTTTCCTAAAACGCTCTGGTTACGATTTGACTGGTATTACTAATCCTGTTGAAGCAATTCAAAAAATTCGAACCGAACATTTTGATTTACTAATTCTGGATTTTATAATGACACCTATCCATGGTGATGCAGTTGTAGAAGAAATTCGAAAGTTTAATAAAGACTTATATATTCTCTTACTTACAGGTCATAAAGATTTGGCTCCTCCTCTTGAAACTATTCGTAGACTAGATATTCAGGGTTATTGTGAGAAAAGCGATAAGCAAGATCAATTATTGTTATTAATAGAATCTGGAATTAAGTCTATTTCTCAAATGAATATGATAAAAAAAATAAATACAGAATTAAAAGATACTTATGATAAGCTTGAGCAGGCTTACATGGAGTCTATAGAAACACTTCGCTATACGGTAGAAGCAAAAGATGTATATACAAAGGGTCATTCAGACCGTGTCTCTGCTTTTTCTGTCCTAATTGGTCAAAAGTTAGGTTTATCAGATGAAGATATTAAATTATTACGTATTGGTGGTCTTTTCCATGATATAGGCAAAATTGGTGTTCCAGATAATATCCTATTGAAAGATTCAAAACTTACTGATGATGAGTATTCTCAAATTAAGAATCACCCATCTATAGGAGCTCATATTCTTTCAAATGCAACTATTTTTGCTGATATTATACCAATTGTTAAATTTCATCACGAGAAATTTGACGGAACAGGTTATCCTTCTCGCCTGAAAGGTGAAGAGATTCCATATTTAGCTCGTATTGCTACAGTGGCAGATACTTTTGATGCTATGACTTCAGTAAGGCCATACCGTAATGCATTGCCATTGGAGATAGTAAAAGAAGAGTTTCGCAAATTAGCTGGCATACAATTTGACCCAGAAATCTCAAAAGTTTTTTTAAATATCTTAGAAAATGATTATGATAAAATTTTAGAAATACAAGAGAATTTTTTAAGTTAATATTTATTAGTGTTATATTTTTTCTATTCTTACAAAAAAATGTGAAACATAGTTTCACATTTTTTTTGTAAAAGGAATATCGACTTCTATCTTTATCATATATAGTTTTTTTCCTATACAACCATTTGTATTCGTGTAAAAATTTTGAATCAATTTTAAATATGTGGAAAAGCAGTTATTTCCTTTCCATATCACGCTATAAATAGAATTGTATTGCCATTATTTTTTAAATTGTTTTTTTCTTATTTGTAATTATCTTCTATACATATAATTATTTTTTCCTGTCTTTACTCCATTTCTAGATATTCATCATAAGTTCCTTGTTTTATTATTGTTTTATCTCCTTTTAAATCAATAATTTTATTAGCTACTGTTTGTGTTAGCTGATGGTCATGAGATGTAAATAAGATAATTCCCTTAAATTTGACCATTCCCTCATTTAGAGATGTAATACTTTCCATATCTAGGTGATTAGTTGGTTCATCAAATATAAGTAAATTTGCTCCTGATAACATTATCTTTGAAAGAACACATCTCACTTTCTCTCCTCCTGATAATACCTTTACATTTTTAAGTGCTTCCTCTCCAGAAAATAACATTCTGCCTAGAAAACCTCTTATATATGTTTCGTCCTGCTCTTTTGAATATTGTCTTAACCATTCCACCAAGTTGCTGTCTTGATTAAATAAGTAGTTATTATCTTTTGGAAAATAAGATGTTGTTATAGTTGTTCCCCAGATTAATTCTCCCTCGTCTGGTTTTATTTCTCCTGCAATGATTTGAAATAATACTGTCTTTGCAAGTTCATTTTCTGCTAAAAATGCAATTTTATCTTCTCTTGTTACTGTAAAAGAAACATTATTTAATACTTTTTGTCCATCAATTGTTTTTGAAATATTTCTTACAATTAGTACTTCTCTTCCTTGCTCTCTATCAGGTTTGAAATCTATATATGGATATTTTCGATTTGATGGTTTGATTTCTTCTAATTCTATTTTCTCTAATGACTTTTTTCTAGATGTAGCTTGTTTTGATTTAGAAGCATTAGCACTAAATCGTGCAATGAAGTCTTGTAACTCTTTTATTTTTTCTTCTTTTTTCTTGTTGGCTTCTTTCATTTGTTTTAACGCTAACTGACTGGATTCATGCCAAAAATCATAATTCCCTGGATATAATGTTATTTTCCCAAAGTCAACATCAGCAATGTAAGTACATACTTTGTTTAAAAAATATCTATCGTGTGATACAACAATTACTGTGTTTTCAAACTCAATTAAAAATTCTTGTAACCATTGTATAGCCTTTAAGTCTAAATCATTTGTTGGTTCATCTAATAACAATACATCTGGATTTCCGAATAGTGCTTGTGCTAATAGTACTTTAACTTTTTCCTTTGCTTCTAATTCGCGCATATATTTATAATGATTTTCACTGCCAATTCCTAGATTATTTAGTAGAATTGCTGCATCAGATTCCGCATTCCATCCATCCAATTCTGAGAATCTTTCTTCTAGTTTTGCGGCTCTCATTCCATCTTGTTCTGAAAAATCTGGCTTACTATATATCTCATCTTTTTCCTTCATGATATTATACAACTCACTATTTCCCATAATTACTGTATCAATAACTGTATATGTTTCGAATGCAAAGTGATCCTGTTTTAATATAGAAAGCCTTTCTCCTTTGTCCATATATACTTCACCTTTTGATGGTTCAATTTCTCCCGATAACACTTTTAGAAAGGTAGATTTTCCTGCACCATTAGCACCAATTAGTCCATAACAATTTCCTTTAGTAAATTTTATATTAACATCTTCAAATAATACTCTCTTTCCAAAACGCAATGTAACATTACTTGTTCCTATCATTTTATTTCCTCCTAGCATCATAATTATACCATATATTCCAGCTTTTTCAAAGGGTAAACTTTAAATTTTGCATACTCTTTATTTAATCGTATTTTTAAAAGTTCTACTTTAAATTTCATAAACTAATAAAATAAAAGAGTTCACGAGTTAAACATATTTGTTTAATTCTTGAAACTCTTGTTTAAATATTATTTAAACATATTTACTATTTGTGATTTATCTATAAGCCCAACAGAACGCATTACTTCATTTCCATTTTTTATAACTACTAATGTTGGTATTGACATGACTTGATATTTTACTGCTATTTCTTGTGATTCATCTACATTGATTTTAACCACTTTTATATTGCTGTTTTCCTGTGACACTTCTTCAATTACTGGTGAAAGCATTTTACATGGACCACACCAATCTGCATAAAAATCTATCAGTACAGGCATATCACTATTTAATACTTCTTGTTCAAAGTTTTGTTCTGTCACTTTTATAACATTCATATTAGTTACCTCCTCTTTTTTATTTATTGTATTTTCTTCTGCTATACTTGTTGAATTATTTATATATACCATGTTTTTTTATTTATTTCTTTGTATATATTCTTGGCTCTTTTTATTTATATATATGCTAGCCACAACTAAAACTATTAAAAGCAAAGCAAAAATTATAAACCAAATTACCTTCTTTTTCATCTAATCCTCCTAAAAAAATATCATATATATACCCATTAATATTAAAATAATTCCAGATAATCTCTTTATTATAACATAATGTTTTTTTATGAAGTTAAATACTTCTTTTAATTTTTCAAGTAGTACTGCTGAAATTATAAAAGGTATTCCTAATCCTATAGAATATACTATCATTAGGATAATCCCTCTTAACATATCTTGCTTTTTTGCAACAAGTAATAATGCTGAGCTTAGAAATGTTCCTATACATGGTGTCCAACTAATTGAAAATAACATTCCAAATACTATTGCTTTTATAAAATTTAAATCTTTATCATTTTTATTTATAATTTTAGTTTTATTTAGAAATTTTATTTTTATTAGTTCCATGTAATTCAAACCAAGTAATATGATAATGATTCCAAATACAATTTTAAAATATTTTATATTTCCACTTATAATTCCACCAAATTTGCTTGCAAATATTGATAATAATATAAATATTATTGTAAATCCTAATACAAATCCAACTGAATTTATTACTGCTTTTGATGTTTTCTTATTATCTTTACCCAAAAAATATGATATATAAATAGGTATCATTGGAAGTAAACATGGTGAAATAAAACTTGCTAATCCTTCTACGAAAGTAAATACATAATCCATTTTTAAAATTTCCTCTTATTTATTATAATTAATAAGTAGACTCAAAATACCATTAAAAATATATTTTGTCAATAAATTCTATAAATATGAATAAAAATAATATCCTCCTGTTATATTTTTTGCTTTGAATCCATTTTGATATAAAATCCTACAAGCTATATAACTTCTAAGACCTGTTCTACAATATACTAAATAAATTTTAGCTTTATCTAATTCATTTAATCTTTTCCTTAAATCATCAAGTGGTATATGAATTGCACCTTTATAATTTCTACTTTCAAATTCTTCATCTGTTCTAACATCTAAAACAAGTATATCCTTATTATTTTTTAAATCTTCTACTTCTTTCCATGTTACAGTATCAACTAATCCCTCTATTTGATTTACAATACTATTTCCTAGTAAGTTCACAGGACTTTTAGCTGACGAAAAAGGTGGAGCATAACATAGGTCCAGTTCTTCTAAATCGTATGCTGTCATTTTCATTTTTATTGCTACTGCCAATATATCAGTTATTTTATCTACATTTTCTTCTCCAAATACTTGTACTCCTAATATTCTTCCTGATTTATCTTCATATATTGCTTTTATAGTTAGCATACTTGCACCTGGATAATAAGTTGCATGTGAATATGGCGATAATATTATCGTTTTATATGCTATATCATTTCTCTTGCAAGTCATTTCATTTATCCCTGTTATCCCTAAATTATAATTAAATATTTTTAATATACTGCTTCCAATACTTCCTTCATAATTTGTATTTCTATTGCAAATATTATTGGCAACTACTCTTGCTTGTTTATTGGCAGGTCCTGCAAGTGGAATAGATGACACTTCTCCTGTAACACAGTTTTTTATTTTTACAACATCACCTAAAGCATAAATATCTTCATCATTTGTTTGCATTTTTTCATTTACTACTATTCCACCTCGTGAATATACCTTAAGTCCACATTGTTTTGCTAGTTCATCTTCTGATTTAACCCCTATACATAAAACTACAAAATCTGTATCTATCTCTTGGTTTTCTAATACAACATTTATTTTATCATTTTTATTTATAATTTCTTTTACACCATTATCTAAAATTACATTTATTCCATTTCTAGTTAATACCTTATAAACCAATTTTGACATATCTTCATCTAGTGGAGCAATTAGATGTGTTGCTTTTTCTACTATTGTTACTTTTAAATTTTTAAAGTTTCTAAGATTTTCCGCAAGCTCTATTCCTATATAGCCTCCACCAATTATCGTAACATTTTCAATGTTATTTTTTTCCATATAGTCTTTTATTTCTACTGAATCTTCTACATTTCTTAAAGTTCTTATTTTTTCGCCATTCAAAATTTTAAATGGATTTATCGGGCTTGCTCCTGGTGATAATACTAATTTATCATAACTTTCTGTATATTCTTCATTTGTTTCTAAGTTTTTTATAATAACATTTTTTTCTCTTCTATTAATTTTAATTACTTCTTGTTTCACTCTTACATCTATATTAAATCTCATATTAAAATCTTCAGGAGTTTGTACTAATAAATCTTTTTTTGTTTTTATTACATCTCCTATGTAATATGGAAGACCACAATTTGCAAACGAAATAAATTTTCCTCTTTCTACTAATATAATTTCTGCTCTTTCGTCTAATCTTCTTAACCTTGCTGCTGTAGTAGCACCTCCTGCAACGCCACCTACTATGATAATCTTCATATCCTCTCTCCTATCACTATATATTTATATTTGTTGTAATTTTCCCAAAACAATTATAACATAAAAGCAAGTAATTATAAAACTACTTGCTTAAAGTTTTAATTGTTGTAGCAACTTTTTTATTTCATCTTTTTTAGGTATTCTACATTGAATTACTACTTTCTCATCAATTACTAATACATGAGTCCTCATAACTCCATATTCCATTATTTTTTCTTTGTTATTCTATAAATATATTTAAAAATTGCAATACTTTTTTGATTTTTTCATCTAATGTTCTTCGTCTGCTTTGGTTCTGTGAATTGTACATTTTTCATGTCCAGGTGGTGCGTATATAGAATATAATTTTATAGGTACATTTCCTATATTTGTTAGATTATGCCATTTCCCTGCTGGTATAAAAATTGCGTATCCACTGCAAACTTTCTTTTCAATATTTAAATTGCATTTATTTTCTCCCATTTGTACTAGTCCTAACCCTTGTTCTATTCTAATAAATTGATCTAAATTTGGATGTGTTTCTAATCCTATACATTCTCCAACACCAATACACATTAGAGTTAATTGTAAATGTTCACCTATCCATAATGCCCTACGAAAATTATTATTCTTTTTTGTAATTTCACTTATATTAATTATAAAGGGTTCTCCTCCATAATCACTTATACACATGTGATTAGTCTTATTGCAATTTGTATAATTTGATTCCAATCCGTTTTAATTCATATATTTTCTTATTCTTCTTTGACTTTCTTGATATCCTAGTTTTTGTAATTCTACTTTTATTTTTTCTTTTGTAATATATTAATGACCTTGATATTCCTAAAAATTTACACATTGCGCTGATACTGTACTTTTCTTTATTAGCTAATATTATTTTCCATTTTTAATTGTTGATTTTCTTTTCTTAACTTTATTAATTCTTGTTCTTCTTCTGTTCTATTATCACATGCTTTAAACAAACCTGTAGCATTATATTTTTTTACCCCATTATTAAATGCTGAT
>CALXYG010000008.1 GCA_944392885.1 uncultured Clostridia bacterium | reverse complement strand
ATGACTTTACGGGGGTAAAATCTCCTGGATGTGAAAAGAAAATAAGCCATTTGCCTTTATAATCTTTTAAAGTAATATTCCCCATCGTTGATATTGCTTCAAAATCTGGAGCATTATCTCCAATTTTAACACTTCCATTCATCATAATTTCATAATCCATAAAAATAAACTCCTTTCATTTTTGGTATATTATATGAAAAGAGTTTATTTTTGCTACTTTATTATGGAATTGTGGTTATGACAGTATCAGTATTGTTACTACTTTGTCCCCATGTATTTTCTACAACTTCTAATATATCAGTATTATTTACACGTAGCGCCATATATGGTTTGTCTTTATCTGTTTCCTTTAAAAATAAATAGAAATCATCTGTAAATCTAAAATATCTTGGAATACCACTACTAGCACACATGAACATCATTCCTGCTTCACTTTGAACACTTCCTCCAGTATTATTTAATTCAAAATCAATTGTCTGAATTGCCTGCGAAATATATACTGAAGAACCTTTTATTAATCTTCCACATAATTCATCATAATTTATCTCCTTTGATAACTTAATATATGGAACTCGAAGGAAATCATTTTCTGTAAATTTCCTATTTCCTGTATAGCTCTCTTTTTTCGTCATTGCCTCTTGATAAGCATTTTCAAATGATAGAGAACTATTATCTGTTCTATACAATATTACATCTTCTCCCTCTTTTGTTATTAAGCGTACTGCAAAATCCTTTTCTGAATTATAGAATAATACTTCTATATTCTCATAACTTTCATCTCCTGTTGCTGCATCAGCGCCAAAATATCGAACATATTCTTCAGAATCACCAAATTTTTCATATCTTTGTTCGGTAAATGGTGTTAAAAAGTGAAATTCTTTTTTCAGCATACTGTATAAGATATAACCATTCCCGCTCCCATGAGAATCTATCTAATATTTTACTATAGTCTTGAAATTTCTCTTGTAAATCTTTTTCGATTTTCTCTTTTAGCTCAAGATTTGCAATACCTAATATCTTATAGTATGAATCTGAAGATAGCATTTCTTGTGTAAAGCTTCTTTTATTTAATTCATCAGCTAATTTAGAAGGTTCATCTGTAAATTCGATAGGTCCATGAGTAATTGTATCCATTGCATCATTCCATATCAATTGAAATGTACCAATCCAAACATCATTCATATCACTTTCACCTAATTCAGCTGTATAACTTGGCTTCATAGATAAACTCTTAAGATATTTACTTGCCATTACACCTGCACATAAAACACTAATTAGAAGAATAACGCCAAAAGAAAACATGGCCGCTGTTTGAAGTATTATTTTTTTATTTGTTCGATATAAATGTGAAGAATAGAAAGAATCTCTTCTTCCTGTTCTTTCCTTATTATATTTTATATATATCTCTTGTAAGAATTTTTTATTATCCATGATATTTCCCCTCCTCTCTTTTTAATATTTCCTCTAGATTTCGTCGCGCTCGGTAGATTAAAATTTTTACTTGTGGTGATGTTTTAGTCAATATTTTCCCAATTTCACGATATGATAATTTTTCTATATCTGCTAAATATATTGCTACTTGATATTCTGGGCGCATTCTCCTTATCGCATTCCTTAAATTCTCTTTAATTTCCTCTTTAAAAATAATATCTTCGATACTATCTTTGTTTTCTAAATCTTCTTGCAAGGGAATAAGCCTCTTTTCTCTTCTTAGATAATTTAAAGCCCTTGATTTTGCAATAGTATATAAATATGTTTTTAATGAATATTTAAAATCATACTCTTTCTTATTAAACAACATATATACAAAAGCGTCTTGTGCCAAATCTTCTGCTGTTTCAAAATTTTTCACGTATCTCATAATAAAATAAATTAGATTATCCTTATGCTTTATAACAATCTTTTCAAATGCATCTTTATTACCATTTAAAAATAATTCGTACAGTGCTTTGTCATCCATTATTCTACCTCCCTTTACTACAAATACAATTAAATTTAAAAAAAGTTACAGGATATATCTTTTTTCTTTGCACAATGTGTTTAAGTTTTCATTTCTGTGCATTATATTTCCTATAACTTAAAAAAAGTGAATAAATTAAATTATTCACTTTTATATTAATTAATGTTTCTTTTGTTTCAACCTTAAGTATCCTAATTCCTCCCATTGATTATACGCTAAATTCAATCGAAATACCAATATTGGTTTTGCACCAGCTCTATTTTTGTCCACAACCCAAGCATAATAACGTACATCTGGGTCTTCAAATTTTTCAAGGTCAAAAAATGTAGTATCTACCTCTTTTTTTGAATATTCATAATCCTCTAAACTATCTCGATTAATTTGCTTAACTAAACATAAGGTGTCTAGTACTTCTTTTACCGTTCTACTGACAGCCAAATCATTTACGTTTAAGTTAATTGGTAAAGTAGCATTCTCAGCAAGTTGTAATGTAGAACAAATAAAAATGTTAAAGTTTTGTGCCAAATTTGAAAGAATCGTAGCAGTTTTTTTCAGTTCTTCACTATTTCCAATATTTTCTGTATCTGTTTTTAGAGTGTCATAAAATACATATTCAATTTGCTCTTTATAATAATAGTTAATAATAACTTTTCGTAATTCATCATTTGTATGATCTGTAATATTAATAAAATAAATTGAATTATCAATTTCACGACTAACCCAATCTGTTGCTACGATTGTATTATTAAACTCTGTTGATATTTCTTTTAAACGTTCTACAAATTCTTCTTGTGTTTCTCCTTCTCGTCTTTTTATAAATCCATTTTCGTCTAATTCAGCCTGTTTTCCATCATCTGGGCGAAAAAGAAAATCAAGGAGTTCTCCCTCTGTCTTTTTTATAGCTTGTCCATAAATCTTTTGAATTTCTGGATTATTTAAAATAGTAGTAATTAAACAAAGTTTCATTTTTTCTTCCGACATCTCGTTTGATATAATTAGTACTTTTTTCTTATGTATAAATGCTGTATATGCCGCAAGATTTATGGTAAATCTACTTTTGCCAGAGTTAGAAGGCATTGCATATGCCATTGTTTCGCCTTTACGTATTCCCTTAAAAACAGATGTTAAAATAGGAAAAGGCAAATCTAAACCATTTGTTAAATTATTGTCTCCAGCTTCTAGAAAACTAGTTAATCCTTTGTTAAGAACTGTTCTTTTGAATTTTTCAGTAGCATTTACTTGTTCAATAGCTGCTTCAACTTCTTCAACTGACATTTTATCATAAAGAATATATTTTGTAATTTCAACTATCTTATTTTGTAGCCTCTCAATTGGAATCTTATTATAGTTTTTTCTTAGAATAAATAATTTCTTTAAATCTGTATATACTTTTTCTATATTATATTTTTTTCCTGAAACATCTTTTTTTAACTTCATTTTTAACCTAAAGGATTCTTCTGTGTCCTTTGAGAAATTAAAATCTCGTTTTGCAATTTCTGGAGTATATGCTTCTCCTTCAGTAAAAATAATGCTTTTATAAATGTTAAGCAACTCTTTATCTTCGAAATGACAGTCAGAATATAAAAAATGATATTTTGCAATTAATTTTGGATTATTTAATAATAGACCTATATATATGCCTTCTAATTCTAAATCACTTAACTCATTTGGATATGTTCTTCTAGTATCTATTGTTTTATCTGCTTTTTTCGGTACTTCTTTGCCAGTTAATTCTCTTATATTATTAAGAGCCGTAATGATATCTCCTTTCTCTAATGAACTTCTTATTGATTCTATTACTCCCTTATTTTCAGGCGTAACTGGAATTTTATTTAAAATATCATAAATTGCATTTATATTTACATTTTCCATATTACCACTCCTCTTATTTTATAATATTTAATTATTATAATATATTATTTTAAATAAATTTCGCCCAGTTGTTTGTGATACTTAGCGAGATGTTTAAATTATTATTTATTCCAGTACCTAAGCAAATATTAGGTTTATATGTACCATGATAATCACTTCCACCAGAAATAAAATATCTGTTTTTCACACAAAAATCACATAAATATTTAATCTGATCAGATGAAAAGCTACTATAATAACATTCAATACCATCAACTAAATGATCCTTAGTTAGTGCTTCTAACACCTTCTTGGAATTTTCACCATAAATAAAAACATGTGGTATAAATGCAAGCCCACCTGATTGATGAATTACATCTACTACCTCTTCAGGGTTCGGAATAATAGCAGAATTATCAACAAAATAAGGACTATTAGGGTTAGACATATGTATTCGATAAAATTCATGTTCGTTTGTGTAATTTGTTTCTTCGTAAAATCTTGTATTTTCAGGATGACTTAAAATTTCTTTTAATATAGCGACTTCACCAGATTCTTTTTTTACATCAAAATTTAAATTATTCTCTTTAAAAATATAACCTTTTTTCTTAAAAATTTTACAAAGCTGTTTAAATTCATGTAAATTTATCTTTTCATACGAAGGCTCAAAATAAGGTAGTATTTTATTTAATTTATCTGTATCAACATTATAACCCAAAATTTCAATTGTTGTACCATCAACAATTGATTTTAATTCACAACCTGATATAATTTTTCCCTTGTATATGTTTCGAGTCGTCGGTTCTTCAAGTTCTTTATAAGCCAAACATGTATCATGATCTGTAATTGAAATACATTCCAATTTTTTTTCTTGTGCCTTTTGCAATATCTCTTTTACACTACATGTTCCATCTGAGTAGTTTGTGTGAATATGTAAATCTATCATTTATTATCTCCTTAAACTTTGATAATTTATTATATAGTTGCTTTCATTCTCACGTTTATGAATTATAAAATTAATAAATTTTTTCAAATAAAATCTCCTGTTTTTTTTCTACATAGTAGTCTAAAAAATAAAATGCTATACATAATGCTAAAATTAAACCAGATATTGTAATTCTTGCATCAATTTTAAAAACTTCTCCAATTACTGCCGTAGCTATTATTAGTCCAATAGCAAGCATTCCATAAATCATTGTCCAAATTAAATTCATGTTTTGCTTTACTACCGCATATTCTGTGTCCCACTGAAGTTTTGGTTTTCGAAGGTCAACTAGAAGTTCTAAATAACTGCGAATAACTGCAAAAAGAAAACCTATAATAAATATTGGAATATATAAGTAAACATTAATTTGTAAAATAATACCTACCAAAATAAATACAATTAACATAGATATTATATTAAGTATAATATTTGGAATTATTTTATAAATAAATTGTTTGTGAAACGAAACAGGAATATATTTTATAA
Organism: uncultured Clostridia bacterium; assembly: GCA_944392885.1. Lineage (GTDB taxonomy): Bacteria > Bacillota > Clostridia > TANB77 > CAG-508 > UMGS1754. The sequence continues at coordinate 15,338 of CALXYG010000008.1, read as the reverse complement.
ATTCTGCGCTTTGACCATCTCTTGAAATAGCAGTCGTAGCAACATAAATCATCATCCCAAGAAATTGTGTTATACCTGTTATTATAAATATTATAATAACAGGATTGACTCCTTTTATTATTTCTTTAACAGATAACATTGCCTCATTGCTGGCTCCATTGCCTCCAGCTAAAGCAATAGCTAAAAATAGTACTGGCATTAAGATTGCAGGTAACACACATTGCATAAAAAAGACAGGATTTCGAGTTAAAATTTTAAATTCCTTTTTTACATAACTAACAGCAACTATATGCTTGCAATAAATTTTTTGTCCATCTATTTTTTTCTTTTTTGTACTACCTCCTGCACTACTTCCAATAGCACCTTTAAGGTATATTTTCTGTCCAATTAGTAAAGTAATCGCATAGCCAATAATAGTAAATAAAATTACTTTTCCTATTTCAATAATTGCAATTACTATATTTTCTGCTGTTATTGCTTGTATTATAGGTTTTAATGTAATTACATAATCTCCTATTAAATCCACCATTCCATTTGTTTGTATTAATTTTTCTGCTATTTGTGCTTCTGTTAACTCTTCTGTGTTTCCAAAAGCCAAAAACTGAATAGCTATTATTAATAAAATAGAAATAGTACCTACTATCATCTGGAATTTATCTTTGTATTTAGTTATTTTTGCAAAACTCATAATAATCATGATAATGACACTTACAAGCAATAACGGTAATATAGGAAATACTATCAATGCAATAATAGACATAATATAGTATAAAAAACCTGCACTAGTAACAATACCATAAATCATAAGTGGTAGAAATCCAAAGATAATCTCTGTAATATATTCTGTTACCAATATAGTATTTAATTTTGATAAAATAATTTCATATGGTTTCAAAGGTAATGGTAGAACCATTTCTACATCCTTTGAAAAATAAAAAACATTAATACAACTAAATACAGATTGAAATACAAATAACAATCCCAAACCTAAGAAAAACAAATTCAAAAAAACTTGCTCTTGCCCTATTAATGCCAAACTCTGAATCATTCCATAACTCATAAAACCCATAATTGCTGCCAAGTATGCAAATGAGAAAATATATAATAATATCAATCCAATTCTCTTTTTCTCACCATCTGCATTGTTTCGTCCTATAGATTTAAAGGAATTTTTAAGGAAAACTTTTGTAAGAGAAAAAATCTTATTTATCTTCATCAGTAAGCTCCAAAAATAGTTCTTCTAGTGATGCATTTTCTTTAAATTTTTCTTTCATCTCTGTATAACTTCCAACAAAAATAAGTTTTCCTTTATTAATTATTCCAATTCTATCACACAGTTTCTCAGCTACTTCAAGCACATGAGTAGAAAATAGGACGCTTTTTCCCTCTTTTGCATGAACACGCATCATTTCCTTTAAATCAAATGATGATTTTGGGTCTAATCCTGTCATCGGTTCATCTAATAACCAATTTTGAGGATTGTTTAATAAAACTCCACAGATAACAATTTTCTGTCTCATTCCATGTGAATATGATTGCATTTGATTTTGTAGAACATCATAGATTTCAAATTTTTTTGTTAATTCTTCAATACGATTTTTTCTATCTGCAGATGAAAGCTCGTATATATCTGCTAAAAAATTTAAGTATTCAATTCCTCTAAGCTTTAAAAACATATCAGGATTGTCTGGAACAAATCCAAATCTTTTCTTAGCCTCTAATGGTTCCGTTAATATGCTTTTTCCGTCTACCCAAATGTTTCCTCCAGAGTCAGGATTTAAAATACCAGTAATCATTTTCAATGTAGTACTTTTTCCTGCGCCATTTGGTCCCAAGAATCCAAAAATTTCGCCATCTTTTATTTCCAAGCTTAAATTATCTACCGATTTTTTTCCTTTTACATAGGATTTACTAATATTCTCTATTTTAATCATTTACAAATCCTCTCTAAATATTATTTTTTTATTTTAGCCATAAAGAAACCTTCATATTGCTGTGTTGGGCAAACACAAATTGTTCCTTTTATACTAACAGGTAAAAGAGAAATTTCATTTAGACCTTTTATTTGAATTGGTACAATTTGTGCATTTTCCTCTTCTATTACTTTTTTTATTATTTTTTCATTTTCACATTCTAAAATCGAGCAAGTAGAATATACCATTTCTTTTCCAGGCTTTAGAAGTTTTAAAGCTTTTTTTAATAATGCAAATTGTGTATTAATAGATTTTTGTATCAAATTTTGAGTAAAATTTTTGTTTGTTTCAAAAGAACAAAGTGTTCCGCTTCCGCTGCAAGGTGCATCTAATAAAATCTTGTCAAATGAAAAGTAGTCATCTAAATTTCGAGCATCCTTTACCATAACAAAAGTACAAGTTACTCCTTGTTTTTCCAAATTATATTTTAGACGTTCAGCACGTATAGGCTTTTTTTCGCATGCTGTAATAAAAGCCTTATTGCCAGTCAACGATGCAATCTGTGTTGTTTTCCCTCCTGGAGCTGCTGTCATATCTAAAATGTTTTCTCCTATTTTTGGTTCAAGTGCAATGGGTGGTAACATGGAAGATAAATTCTGAAGATAAATCTTACCACTTTGATATATCTCTAATTCTTGTATTTGTTTTTTCTGTACATTTTTTATCACAAAAGCATCTTTATACCACGAAACGTGTTCAAATATAATGTTCTGTTTACTTAATTGTTCCTCTATTAATTGTATGTTTGTTTTTAAAGGATTTACGCGGAAAGTTATATCTCTATGAGCTGCATAACCTTGCAAAATTTTATTTGTTATCTCTTTGCCATATTGTTTTATTAGCAATTCTGTTAAAAAATCTGGTATTGTTTCCATTTGCTTCTCCTTTAATTTACTATTTTCTTTGCTACATTCTTTATTTTTTTATCTAGGTGAATCTTTTTAATTAAACTCATAATTCCTGTCACCTTTATTGTTTTTATTATAAAACGGTAAATAGGATTAGCCCATAACTTCTCTTTTACTTTTGTATATTTGTCTGTTGAAAAATAACCAAAGTTTTTAACATTATAGTCATAGCATAGCCAACTATATTCTTCTTTATTAGCAATTAATCCCTTCGTAATTAGTTCTTTTGTAATATCAATATACGAAGAAAGTAACTTACCATTTTCAACTTTCTTTTGGCTAGGGTTATTTGCTTTGTTTTTAAAGATTAAATTCATTTTTTCAATCATTTGATCAATAGTAAATCCATTTATGATTTTATTTCTGCAATTTGCTCTGTAAAAATCCAAATTATCAAGTACCTGTTCTGTAGCAACAACATAATTTAATATTTCCTCATTACTATATTTAAAGTCTGTAATTTGTGTTTCTTTTTGTAGACATGGAACAATTATCCCTGTTTCTTCTGTAATTAATTCTCTTTGCCCTCCTACATCAGCAGATACTACTGGTACTCCCATAGATAAAGATTCGTAAGCAGTTAACGCCAAGCCTTCTTTTATTGAGCAATTTAATGTCATATCACTAATTGCATAAATTTCACCTGTATTTAAAACAGCACCTAGAAATATAATGTTATCACTAATTTCATATTTTTTTGCCTTTAACTTGATTTCTTGTAACAAAGGTCCATTACCAGCAATTACAAAGATAAAGTCATTTCTCTTCTTTTTTAACTCTCTTATAATATTAATTAACAAGTATGGTCTTTTTTGTAAGTCTATTCTTGCAATAAAACTAATAACTTTTTTTCCATCTGGTATATCATATTTCTTCTTTAATTCTTCCTTATTAAAATTACTACTATCAAATTTTTTTTCATCTACTCCAATATAAACTGTTTCTATATCTTCTGGTTTTCTTCCAAAATAATCTATTAAAATATTTTCACTATTTTTATTGCATACATATGTTTTGTCTATAACAGATGAAACAGTACTTGAATCTCTTGAATAACCTCCATTTCTGTTATACCACTCCTCCATATGAATATAGTCTATAATTGGGATTTCTGGATGTTTTGCTTTTAAATATGGCAAAATATTATATCCAAAAATAGAGTTAGAATTGAAAATAATGTTAATATCATTTACTTGTATTAAGTAATCAACAAAACAAGCCCAGTATTTTTGGTCTAAAAAGGTAGTCAAATCATATACAGCATTAGCATGCTCTTCAAATTTTTGTCGCCATATATTTTGGTTTGGAACAGTTGTAACAAAAATTATTTCAAACTGGTTTTTATCAATTCCTTTAATTAAGTCTAGGTTGAACTTATCTGCACCACCCATTGTCATCCAAGGACTAATTAATAATATTTTTATTTTTTCACTCTTTTTATATTCTGGAATAACAATAGATTCTATTTTTTCAGGAATTAGGTCCCAATTATAATCATATTTTGGATATTGAATTGCCTCAACAGGTTTTGTAATTTTTTGTGCAGTTGAATCAATAATTTCCATAGCTCTTTTTCTATTTTGCTTTGATCTATGTAATTCACTTTCAGCAACTGGCTTTCTACGATACCAAAATCCAATGAAATTCATTCTAATTGGTTTTTTCTGTTTTGCTAGAAGCTTAAGCCACAAATTCCAATCTTCATGCACAGATTTTTCCTTTAACTCATAACCATTAACACTCCAAAAATCTTCTTTTCTTATTAAAGAAGTAGCAACCAATAAATTTTCCCTTTTTTCTTGTTCGGAATTAAACCATTTTCTCCAAATATATTCCATTCCATCGAAATTAACAACATCTGTATATGCCCATGTAGCTTCTGGGTGAGTTTCTAAAGCCCAATAAGCACATTCAAGATATGTTTTGTCTAACAAATCATCTTCATCTAAAAAAAGTAAATATTTTGATTTAGAATTAGAATTTTTAGCTCCAAAATCACGTGTATCAGATGGTCCTCCATTTTCTTTATGTAATACGCAAATTCTACTATCTTGTTTTGCAATATTGTCAATAATATCAAGACTTTCTTTATTATCCGAACCATCATCTACAATAATCCATTCCCAAAAAGGAAATGTTTGGTTTAATATTGAATTTGCCGTTTGCTCTAAATATTTACCTCCATTATAGAATGCAGTGATAATAGAAATAATCGGCTCTTTGGGATTAATTACTTCTTTAATTGGCAATCTTGTTCTGCCTGGCATACATTTAAAATCAAAATTTTCTTTTCCCATATGTTCTCCTTTTCTTATTAAAGCTCTTCTGCAAATCCTTTTTGTAATTTATGAAAAATGATATAGCTTATAACACATAAAGCAATCGAAATTAGAAACATAGCACCTAATAATATGAAATCTGGCATAACTTGATTATAGAAAATATCTCTATACCCATTAATAATATAAGCCATTGGATTAATTTCTACAATCCATTTCATCCCATCTGGGATAACATCAGATGCAAACACGATAGGTGTTGCATAAAATAGCAATTGCAATGCTACACCTATTAAATGCTGTAAATCTCTAACATAAACCGTAATACTTGATACCATAAATGTTACACTCAAAGTAAATATATATTGAATAATAAGAATAAGCGGATAGAAAATAATATAACCGCTAATACCAAGTCCTTCTCCAATTGCAAATCCTAAAATAATAATTGTAGAAATTACAAAATTAATAGCTTCACTTGTAACAACCGAAATTGGCATTATTTCCCTTGGAAAATAAACCTTTTTTATAATATTCCCATTTTCTATAAAAGTAAATGCTCCTCTTGATAAAGATGTAGCAAAAAAATTCCACGGAATAAGACCCGCACACAAGAACACAACATAATGTTCTTTTGGATTTTTTAGAATAACTTGAAAAACAAAAGCATATACGATAATTTGGAGTAGTGGATTTAGGAAAGACCATAAAACACCAAGTATAGAGTTTTTATATTTTCCTCGAATTTCTTTTTTTACATTTGTTTTTAATAATTCTCGATATTTATATATATTTTTTATAGCTTCCATATTTCCTCCTATGTAGTTACTCTAATATATTCTTCTACAACTTTATCCGTAGCACCATCCATACGTATCTGTCCATCATATAGCCAAATTGCTCTTGTACATAATTGCTTTACCGACTCCATACTATGGGTAACAAATACCATTGTTTTTCCTTCTTTTTTTAATTCATTCATTTTTTTAAAACATTTTTCTTGGAAGTGTTGGTCTCCAACTGATAAAATCTCATCAATTAACAATATTTCTGCATTTACATTTATTGCAACAGAAAATGCTAATCTCATATACATACCTGATGAATATGTCCTTACTGGATTGTCGATATATTGTCCCAATTCTGAAAATTCAATAATCTGATCTATTCGCTCATCAATTTCTTTCTTTGTTAATCCAAAAATTGAAGCATTAAAATATATATTTTCTCTTCCTGAAAAGTCTGGATGAAAACCAGCACCTAGTTCTAGCAAAGAGGTAAGCTTACCTTTTGTTGTAATTTTGCCCTTGTTCGGGTAAATAATCTTAGTCATTAGCTTTAATAAAGTAGACTTTCCGCTTCCATTAACACCAATTAAAGCAACAGCCTCTCCTTCTTTAATTGTTAAATTAATATCTTTTAAGACTTCTCGTTTTTGTTTTTTATTTCGTTTAAAAAACAGTAATTTTTCTTTTATAGTGTTTGCTTTATCCATATAAACATTAAATGATTTATATACATGTTCTACAATAATTTTATCCTGTTTACTATCTTGCATTTTTTTCATCCTTTCTGTACTGAGTTATTATATCATAATAGTACGCATTGTCAAAATAATTTTAAACTACTTTTTAAACAATTCTAAAAGTCTAGAAGAATACCTCCACCTTCTACTATTATAAATTAAGTCTAATTCATTTTTTAAATTCAGTTTTCCTTGTTCTAACTCTGAAATAACTTTTTGTGCTTTTAAATTTGTTTCTTCTTTTTCTCTCTCTATCTGTTTATTTATCTGAATTAACTTCTGTCTTTCTTTTTCCAGTTTTATGATATCTTTCCATAATTGTTTTATAAACTCATCTGATATTGCGTTTGTTTCTTGAACAATATATACATTATTATTTATAGAACAATTTTCTTTTGCATATTGATAACACTCATCTACAATGTTTTTAATTTCTTGCTTACTCAAAGACCAAATTTCATCAGCAATTTCTTGTGGATATTTACTTTCTAAATTATAACCTGAGAAATTTTCCTCCTGAATTTTTTTCATATTATTGGGCAAAACTATTCCTTTACAAGTATCATAGCCTGTAATAATTGCCAATCGTTTACATGCAACAGCTTCTAAAATAACTCTATCTACTCCGAGAACAATGTCACTTTGAGCCATACATGAAGGAATATCTTGTCTAATTCCAAGAAATTCTACTTTGTCAATAGGTATTCCATTTTCTACTATATACTTTTGTACATTTTCTTTTTCATTGCCATCACCTGCAATTTTTAAGAAAGCATCTTGTTTTTTTATATAGTTTGCAAAAATATCAATCCCATTTTGTATTGATTTTAATTTCTCTTTTGAAAGTCTTGCAAGTAATAGAAAGATTTTCTTGCAGTTTTCTTTTTCGTAAAATGGATACTGAGTAAAATCAATACTATTATATTTGATTACATATTTTTCTTTCGGCAAATCAAATAATCTTCTATGGTACTCAATATTTGATTGTGTAATGGCTACAATTCTTTCTGCATTTTTAAAAAAACTTGGCAACGCAGTTTGATATATATCAAATTGGTTAAAAAACCAATGGAATGTATCTTCTCTTACTATCGGTGCCATATGCAAATAGGCAACATATGGTACTTGTGCCATACAGCAGGCTGGATAAACAGATAAAATACATGGAAATTGTTCAATATGCACTTGTGTAATATTTTCTCTTTTTATAATTGATGCAATGTCTTGTGCTTTTTCTAAATTATAATTATTTTCTAAATTGAACTCAAATTCAATGTGAAGTGCACCTAGTTCTTCAAGTTTTCTTTTATAAATACCATTCTTTGATAGAACAATAACCCTATAGCCTTGTTCAATAAAAGCTTTTGTTTGACTAAGCACAGCTGTTTCAACCCCACCTATGTCTAATTTCTCAAGACAAACTAAAATAGATTGCTTTTTCATTTATACCCCTTTTATTTTTTTAAACATTATTTTTGTTTTTATTTTTCCAGGAAACCATAACAGAACAATCAAAAATTTATTAATTATTCCATTTGCATTTTGAATCGGATGCATATTTTTGCTTAAAACACTAAATAATATGTAATGCTTTATAATATATAAACGCTTCATGAAAATAACTCCATCTAATGGCATAGTCAGTAGTTCCTTAAAATATTCATAATAGCCAAATGGATTTTGATAGAAAACTTCTTTTATATTTTTTGTATATCCATCTTCTTGATATTCGCAAATCATAATTGGTATGTTAAATCCTTTTATTTTGTAAAGCTTATCCATCTTATGATACATTCTAGATTCTGTAACGAATTTTTCTTGACCTTCTAATTCATATACAAATTGCTTTCTAATTTTACTGTTAAAAACTAAAGCTTTCTCACCGGTTTCTCCTTGTTTAAAATACAAATCAAACATAGTCGTTACTTGTCCATCTTGTAGGAATAGCTTACCAATATTACATTCGTTTTGATCATATTTTAAAAAGGCATATGCATAAATTTCATCATCTAATATACAATGTTCTGATATAAGGCGAAATGCATTGTTAGTAAAAAAATCATCTGAATCACATTCTATAATGAAATCGCCTGAAGCTTTAGGTGCTAACGCATTCAATGCTTTCATTTTCCCCTGATTTTCTTGATATTCATATAAAATGGGAAACAAGTTATCTTTTTGGAATTGTGCTACAACTTCTTTCGTGTTATCTTTTGACCCATCATCCATAATAAGCCACTCTATTTCAAGTTCATAGTTTTTATTTTTCTTCAAACTTTCATATAATCTTATTAACGTTTTTGCTCTATTATAAGTAGGAGTTAATATCGATAGCTTCATTATTTTTCCTCCAATAACCTTTTTATTTCTACTAGTCTTTCTTCGTTTTCGTACAAGCATTCAACACGATTTTCTATTTTTTTTGTTATACTTCTTAGTCCAGTTTCTAACCCTTCTTCTGAGTTCTCAAAAATCATAGCATTATCATAACCACTTACTGCTTCTCTTGCTGCTGTATTCGTAATTAAAATAGCTTTATTTAGTATTTTGGCTTCCTCTAATACCATTCCATAACCTTCAAAATACGAGAATAGACAGAAATAATCACTGCAATTTATAAATGGGTATGGGTTTTTTAATTGCCCTAATAAAAAGAAACTATCTTGTATTCCTTCTTCTTGTATTTGTTTTTCTAATCTACCTTTTAAAGGTCCATCTCCAATAATATAAACAACATGGTTACTACCATTTTTCTTCAATTTACTGTGTACACGAATCCATCGATCAATGCCCTTTTGTTCTACTAATCTTGAAACAGATACTAAATTAATTTTATCTTTATCAAATTTAATAGATATCTCTTCCTTTGCTTTTCCTTCTACGTTCTCCCTACTAATATAATTATAGATTACTTGTTTTGGAACAGGAACATTATAGTAGTTATTAAATTTTTCTAAATTATCTTGACTAACGAAAATAAGTTTTTGATAAAATGTATAACTTTTTTTATCAATCCATTTTTTTATTTTTGATTTCCATCCACTACCAAAAACATATGAAATATCATTATGTATCCATGCTATTTTTCTTACTTTTTCATTCTTAACAGCAAATAACCTAGTAATTGGTCCTTCTAAGAAAGCAATTTCTATGTCATAATTTTCTTTTATATATTTATTATAAAGCTTTCTCTTTTGGAATAAGATTTGAAAACTAATTTTAATCTTTTCTTTTCTGCTAAGCTCCTGATATTTCTTAGAAAAAATGGTTTTTCTCTTAACTTTGCTATCTAATGCTGTTTCTAACTCTCCATTTCCATAAATAGTAAAAATAGTAATATCATAATCTTCGACCAATTTATTGGCAATATCTACTAAAACTCTTTCTGCTCCTCCTAGTGTTAATCCAGTAATACCAAATAAAATTTTTTTCATTTTTTCTCCCCTTCTACTAAGAGATCATTTATTTTACTTAACTGTAGTGTACATAATAAAACTACAAACACCATACTCGAAGAATTAAACAAAGTATAACCTGAAAGTGCTGATAATGCGAAACTACAAAAAATTCCTCCGTAATAGCATCACATATTCTGTATCAATTTTTTTTCTATTTTGGAATCCCCACACAAGAGCATAAATGAAAATAATAAGAAGCGGCACAAAATATAAAGAAAATCCAATTAGCCCAAAATTTAATAATAAAGCCAATAGCTCAATTTCTAATACAAGTTCACGAAAACATACCATATAACCATTTCCAAACAGCATAAATGCTGGGTTTGCCTGATTACGAAGTAAGAAAATATGATAAATTGCTTGTTGTCTTCGCATATCATTATTAATAACATTGTGCTCATTTGCATATTGATATAAATCTAAAATAGACTGTTTGGCAGCCTCCGACATATAGCTTGTACTAATCTCTTCCCTTTCAATTTGCTCTTTTAACTCTAGTAAACTTCCAGAAATATGTGATTCTTGTCCTATTGTATTATCTACAATATTACCCTCAATTTCTTTTAAATGTTCTCTTCTACCTATAGTATTAGAACCAATAAAGACAATACCAACTATTACAAAAACAATACCAAAAACTATTCCTGTTAGCAAAAATTTGTTTATTTTTTTCCTTTGTATAATAGCAACTACAATTTCAGAAACAGCATATACTCCTAATACTAATATAAAGCCAAATAAGCCAACACGAGTACCTATTAATAAAGTTAGGAAAATACCTACTATTCCTATAATTAGAAGAACGATGTAGCGTCCATTTTTTTGTTTTGTCATATTTATTATAATAAACAATCCTAATGTTAATATAGCACTAAGACTGTTGCCTGACTCAAACCAGCCTTTATATCCCATTCCTTCTATATATGTTGAAGAAGAAGTACCTGTTATTATTGCTATATAAATAGAAATAATATAAATACTTATAGAAATGAAAATACTTTTTTTTAATTTATTAGTATTTTCTTTACTAAAAACGTGTACATATAAATACAAATTTAAAATTAAAAAACTATAATTAATAATATATTGTGCTTCATGATATACATTACTATAGGAAATCTCTGTTTTTAACATTTGGAAAATCCATAAATGTATTAGCCCATAAATAGCATATACAAGTGCTATTAAAAAAATTTTCCCGTTTTTTGTTTGAATTTATAAAAATAGCAAAAGCAACAACCATTGCAATAATAGGTCTTAAAAATGTGGAAGGAGATAAACTTGTTTGAAATGTATTACGGTACAGAAAACTTACTATATCTAAAATTGGACATAGTATAATATAAAAACATAATGCATTTTGTATTGTTAATTTTTCTTTTATTTTTTTCATTGTTTCTCTTTCTATATTAAAATTTACTAAATAATCTGCAATATATTTTAAAAGTAGTATGATTAATGCTTTTCATATAAAGATTTTTCTTTCCACTCTTATTTAAAATAGTATTTTCCTTCCAATGTGGAAATTTTGTGTTTAGCCTTTGCCATGTTTCATCCAATAATTTTTTTCGTGTTTGTTCATCTTTTATCTTAGCAATTCTTTTTAGAGAACTGCATAATAAATATCTAGTATATGTATATTCTAATTCTATTTTATGTTCTTCCCATAGTCCTTGTTTTTTATAAAATTCCATAACATTATCTAATATAGTAAAAATTTCTCCTGTTCTTTCTGTCTGTGTATTTGAAATAGAATTCTTGCGTTGGATATAATGAACAAATGGTTCTTTTACAAATCCTATTTTCTTTAAACTAGGTAATATTTTATAGAAAAACTCTACATCTTCGTAAAGGAGACCTTCTGGAAATCTTATACTTGAATTTTGTATTATTTCTCTTTTATATAGTTTGTTCCATGCAACAACTCTTGCTTTTTCCAATGCTTCTTTTGAAGTTTTATATTCCAATCCAATATCTTTTTTATGTTTGTTTGGATAATCCCAAAAAAAGTTACACTCCACCATGTCAAAGTCACCTTGTTTTGCTTTTTTGTACATGGTTTCATACATATTTTCTTCTACATAATCATCTGAATCTAAAAAAGCAATGTATTCTCCAGTAGCATATGGAATACCATAATTTCTTGCACTTGATAGTCCTCCGTTTTCCTTTTTTAAAGAAATTATTTTATCAGAATTTTTAGCTCTATAGTTTTCTATTATTTCGTCACAATGGTCTTTGCTTCCATCATTTACAATTATAATTTGTATACTATCTAAACTCTGCTCTATCAAACTGTCTAGACATTTCCTTATATATTTTTCTACATTATACACTGGAACAATAACACTTACTTTTGGCATCCACACACCACCTTTTATACTTTTTTGGTTAATTTTAAATAACTCTTTATGCTTATATTAAGTATGATTCTCTTTAAAAATTGTTTTCCATCTCTTATTTTTATGTTTCTTATCATTCCTCGTTTACGAATTTCTCGTATATATTCTCTTTGTTCTTTTGGTTTTAATTCTCGAAGTTTTTGTAAAATAGCATTTGTATAAAATATCTTAATATTTTCTTCTGCTAGCTTTCCTAAAGAAAGTGATTTTATTTTTTTTAACATAGTATCATACTGTGTTAAACTATCTCTCATTTTTTGAATAGTCTTTTCATAATTATTGTTCCTTGTTATACTGTCTTTACTTTGTACATAAAAATACGCATAATAATCTAGTGAAACGACAGTGTCTGCGTGGATTACAATAATTGGAACAAGTCCAAAATCTTCATGATATGTGCCCACTTTAAATTGGAATTTGTTTTTTTCTATATATTCTCTTCTAAACAAATATACACAAGGTGAATCTAATAACTCATCTGAACTATATAAACGTTTAAAAGCTTCTTCTCCACTTACTGTATCAAATATTGCTCCTTTTATTTTTTCTTGTATTTCCCCTCCTTCGTTTACTCTTGCAATTTTAAATTTAATAACATCTATTTTTTTTTCTATAAAGTATTCTAATCGTTTTAATAGATTAGTATCAATATAATCATCCGAATCTACAAATAAAATATATTCCCCTTTTGCCTTTGACATCCCATAATTTCTAGTATCTGCGACACCAGTATGTTCTTTTGTATAATAAACAATCTGAGCAAATTGAGTCATATACTGTTGTATGATATTAGCTGAGCTATCGTTTGATCCGTCATCAACAAGTATAACCTCAATATCATCATTTTTTTGATTTAAGATAGAATCCAAGCATCTCTTTAGCCCTTTTTCACTATTATATACTGGAACGATTACGCTTAATATTGGCATATTGGTCTCCTTAAAATATAGTTTCTAATTTCTTCATAATCTTTTCATTAAATTCTTCTGGGTGAAATTTTTCCTTTATAATATAACCTTCTTTTAAAAATTTTTTCATTGCAATATAAATATCTTCTGTTGTTTTTTGAGTAACATAGCCAAATTTTCCATCTATCTCCTGTTTACTATCAGATACTTCTGTTGTGATAATTGGTAATCCAAGAATAAAAGATTCTATAAAAACAACCGGATAACCTTCATAATCAGATGTAATAACAGAACAATCACTAATCTTAAAATAGGGATATGGATTCTTCTTTTTCCCTAGAAAAATTATTTCATCAGTTAAGCCTTTATCTTTTACAAGCTCTTTATAAAATCTTGTATCTTTACCTTCTCCTATCATAAAAACACGGAACTTTTCATTTTCTTGTTTCAGCTTTTGACATGCATCAATTAATCTTGTTAGTTTTTTTTGTCTTTCATCATGTCTGCCTACATTTAAAAAAGTAATTAATCTTGTGTCTTTTTGATATTCGATTTTCTCTTCTGCTTTTTCCTTAATTTTTTGATAATTAATTAAATTATTGCATACGATTGTTTTGCCCTTCTCATATGGAAATTCTTTTATAAAATTTTCTTCTGCCTCATGAGAAACAAAAAGAATATGACGATATTTTTGTTCATTTATATGAATAAAAAATTGCTTTAATTTATTGCTATCTCCATGAAATAGGCTTAAATAGTCAGCATGCACCCATAATGCAGAATTATGGCTAGCAGTTCTTGCCATAAATCCAGATGCCAATGAATAGGTTGCAAAAGAAGCGGAAAAATCAAATTTATTTTTATAAGCAAAAATAAATTTAAACCTTTTAAATAAATTAATTAATTTACGAACTAGTATAAATTTAATTTCACATGGTGTATATTCAATTATTTTAATATTAGGGTTTAATTCATTTAAGAAAATACCTTGTTTTTTTTCTAAAGCCAATGTAATCTCATAGTTTTGTTTACTAAGTTCGTTTAATAAAGTAACTAACGCTGTTTCTATTCCTCCAATATCTAAAGAATGTGCTGCAAAAAATAATTTCTTCATTCGTTCTTACCTCTCTTATGCTTTCATTTTATATGTAATTAAGGCATTTGTCAATCTATTTATATAAAACAAAAGAACTACTTATTTCTTTATAAAAAGGAAATAAGTAGCACTTAATTGCTAAAAAAACCTTAAATTTCATTTTCATACTTCCAATAGGCTGGAATTGAGCTATAATTGCTTAATTTTGTACAATTATAATAACATACACATCCATTAGGGACTCCTTCGTAACCATTTTCTGCTCCATTTTCTACTCTTTCCCAAAGTGGTATAGCCTCTCCCTGTAAATTTGTACAACCAGAAAATGTACGGGAAAAGTCAGTTACATTGTCACAGTTTGCAAATAACCCCTCAGGGATGCTACTTAAACTTGTACAATTAGAAAATGTATGGGAAAAGTCAGTTACATTGTCACAGTTTGCAAATAGCCCTTCAGGGATGCTACTTAAACTTGTACAACCAGAAAATGTACGGGAAAAGTCAGTTACATTACGAAATGTGTCTTTCCTTGGGCTTGCTATTGTTGTTAAACTCGAACAACCGCCAAAATAATACGTTATAGTCCCTGTGTAACCCCATTGTTCTATACTTGTTAACTGTGGAAGCATATCAATTGCTATTGCATTACATTCCCCTTCTAGCTCTATTGTTGTATTATTATTTGCCTGTTCATATGTGTATGTTACAAATCCACCCCTTTCATCATATTGTAAGTTGCTACTTGTATATGTTGTTTTTTCTGTTCCATCTCCCCAATCTATTGTTATA
>CALXYG010000007.1 GCA_944392885.1 uncultured Clostridia bacterium | reverse complement strand
CAGAAGAACTACCAGAGTTAAACATAGAATTATTTGAAGGCGACAATTACATATATTTAATGAATATGTATGGCAATAAAATATATGCTGAATATATCGTAAAAAATGACTTCACAGACACATATGTAACTCAAAATACAATGAGTAGTGCTATAAGGCAGTCAGCTCAGAACATAGAGATAAGTGTTAATCAAAAACTCGAAGGATATTCAACAACAGAAGAAATGAATAGCTCGATAAATATGTCAGCTAATACTATAATGACCGAGGTTAATAAAAAGGTAGGAGAAGACGAATTAGGAACAAAAATTGAACAAAATGCAGAGTCAGTAAGAGTTGCTTGGAATAATTTTTCACAATTTATTCAGTTGCAAATACTAAGTGGCAATGCGTCATTAGTAGTCAAAGATAATTCACAAAATGTTTTAATGTCTTTAGACAAAAATGGTCAACATTTTTTCGAAGCTAGTGGAAATGAAATAGGTGATATGGGAGTTATTCAATACCAAAACACCCCCATGTTGGCTTTTAACTTAAATGTTGAAGAAAATAATAATAAAGGTATGGCGTGGGGAATTGAAAAAAATGGTACTTTTTATCCAATATTCTATACAGTAGCAACCTATCATGTTGAAAATGGGGAATATGGAGGAAGTCTTACAGTTGAAGGAGAATTATTTGCAACAAAATTAGAGAGTGTTTCAGGTAAAATAAACCTATTAAGTTCTAACAATTTTAATGCTGAAAAAATTGGGGGAAAAAATGGAAATCCTCCTATAATAATTAATAGCCTTGCAACAGGATATTACGAGGGATATCCAATGACAGGTATTAACCAAAATTATACTTATCAATGTCAATTTTTAGACGATAGAATATGGTTTTATGCAGATGGAAATCTTATAACGAGTTTCTCAGATAAGAGGTTAAAAAAAGACATAGAAGAAGTTGATGAAAAATTAGTAGATATAATTGGTGAGCTGAAAATATATCAGTTTAAATTTATAAAGAACGATAAGAAGACGAATATAGGAATTATGGCTCAAGAGCTAGAAGAAATGGCGAGAAAATATGATGTAGAAATAAATGACTATGAAATAATTCGAAAAATTCCAAAAGAAATAAATGGAGATGAACTATATTATCAAATAAATTATGAACAATTTTTATTGTTAAGGCAATTGTATACAGAGAAAAAAACACAGGAACAACAAAAACTAATAGATGGATTACAGAAAGAGATATTAGAACTAAAGGAGGCACAAAATGGATAAAATACCTTTCGTGGACGGAACAAAAACACAAGAAGCGTATGTAACAATTAATGAACAGAATTATCAAGTGACGCCAGCGGTTTGGACAGGCACGACTCCTGTTTCAGCGTTGAATTTAAACAATATGCAAAACAATATAGAGGAAGCAATAGGTATACTTGAGGAGAGCATAAATTCAACTGGACTCATAGAAGGAAGATTACCAACTCTTAATAATGTCGAATTAAATACATTGGAAGCTTTTAATGGATTTAGGTATATTGTTGGCTGCACAGTAAATGGAGAAACTATTACAAATGGATATTTTTTGCAACTAATATATACAGAAACCACATATAGGATTCAAATACATATAACGGCTGCAAGTGGAAAAATACGATACAGAATCATGAATGCAGGAACATGGGAAGACTTTGTAAGTATTGGAAAACAAATAACAGTAGGGCAAGAAGAACCAACTAATGAATTTATAGGAGATAAAAGAGTTTATGTTAAAAGGCTTGATATTGGAAATTTACCTAATGCAACATCTAAAAATGTAAACCATGGTCTTAGCAATGTGCAAATTGAAAGACTTGAAGGTGTGGCAACCAACAATGGTTTACAAGCTTTACCTTTACCTTTTGCATCTGAGCGAGAAGCTTCATCATCTATCAGATTGCAGAGCTGGAGTAGTTATATTACTGTATATACTGGCACAGACAGAAGTGAATTTACAGGAGTTGTAGACATATATTACACAAAAAATTAAATTATAAAGAGGGAAAAAATGACAAATGAACAATTAACACAAGAAATTGTAAATTTAAAAGAGCATCAGGCAAAAGCAGAAGCAGAGCATGAAAAATTTGAAATGATTGTGAAGGAATTACAGGAAGATGTAAAAACAACAAAATCATTAGCAGAAGATGTACATATTTTAGCCATAAATATGGAAAACATGCAAAAAACCATGGATGAAACAAATCGCAAAGTTGATGCACTAAATTCCAAAGAATTTACAGAATATAAAGAAAATAAAAAATTAGTTAAACAAAATATAATTAGTGCTGTGGTTGGTGCATTTATGGGTTTTGGACTCAGTTTGATTGCATGGTTAGTAAGATTTTTTATGATGACTGGAGGTGAATAAAAAAATGGATATATCAGCATTAAGTCAATATTTGAGTTTAGTCGTGGTGGGAATTTGCTTATGCGTTGGTTATATAATCAAAAACAGTTTAGATTTTATTCCGAACAAATACATACCGCTAATTATGGGGATTTTGGGACTAATTATAAACATATTGATTAATCTGTCAACGGGAATTACAGCAGAAGTCGTTTTAGGCGGATTATTTAGTGGTTTGGCATCAACGGGATTATATGAAATGTTCAAAAACTTGATTAGCAAGGAGTGATTTTATGGTATTACTAATAATTTTGCTTCTAATATTGCTATTACTAACAATTGCAAACATAGTTCAACAATACAAAAAATACAAAGAAAGGAAAGAGAAAAATGAGAAATGAAATAGTTGAAATAGCTAGAAATGAAATAGGCTATAAAGAGCAAGGAACAAATCAGACCAAGTATGGGGAATGGTACGGAATGCAGGACGAATGGTGCAATATATTTGTTTGTTGGTGTGCAAATCAAGCGGGAATAGGAGAAGACATTATCCCTAAAATGGCTTATGTTCCGTCTACGGCAAATTGGTTTGATGCAAAAAAGCAATACAAAAATAGCAGAGCTAATGGAGGAGATTATACCCCACAAGCAGGAGATATAGTTTTATTTGATTATAACCATAATACTACATCAGATCATATTGGAATTGTAGAAAAAGTAGAAGGAAATACACTTTATACAATAGAAGGAAATAAAGACAACATGGTTAAACGTTGTACATATTCATTAGACAGCAGAGATATACGTGCATATTGTGTACCTGCTTATGTAGAAGAAGTAAAAGAAGTGATTGAGGAGGAAGAAGAAATGAAAAGATATGAAAACGGAAGCACAACAGAACCAGTTTACGCAGACACTAATTGCACAAACAAAATTGGCAGTTTAAATCCATGGGAAAAGTGTGATTGCTTTGGAATCTTTGAAAATCGTGCGATGGTTCGTTATAAAGTGGACAACCAAAACAATTACAAAATTGGGTTTTGTAAATGGCTAAGTGGCGTGAAATAACTTGTGATTTTAAAAAAATTGTGTTATAATATTGACATAGAATGAAATGAATGTTACAATTCTTTTACTACAATATTACATTTATATTAAGAAATTGTAATATTTGTTGACACATAAGAATAAATAATATATAACTAAAATATAAAAGAATAAGAGCAAAGCTCTTATTCATCGGTTGTTTTTTTTGGGTTGAGTTTTATCTCTGGAGTTGGGATAAAGCTCAAATTTTCTTTGTGGAGATTCGTACTTGCACGAATACCTATTCTTAGAACAAATATGTACAAAAATACATAAGCCTCCAAAGAAAATACCTACACCAATCAACCAGCTTAAAATATAATTAAGCATAGTAGATACCTCCTTCTTTAGTATTTGCACCGAACCATCTAGTGAAAGTTAGGTGCATAAAATAATATTTGTTGGTCATGAGATTAAACACTAATCTATGCACCCAACTTTTGAAGGAAGTCAAAACAACTTGTTCATACTATATCAAAAATTATTTTTGCTGTCAACGAAAAAAACGATTTTCTTAGGTTAGGATTTTGTGTATGGCTAGATGGAGGTAAAATAAAGCTGTAATTATTTGTGACTCTTGACAAATGTCCGAAATTTTGGGAAAATACTCGGGGGGAGTGAAGTGCTGCTTTTGGGGTAGCATAGAGATTGCTACCCTTTTAAATGCAACACCAAAGAAAAGTTATAAAAACAAAGACGATGTCCATAGAAGAGTTGAGAATAGTACAAAAAATCAGACAAAAAAATGACGTAATTTTGACGTAATTTGTGTGAAAAAACATGTTTTTTTATGGTCTTTCATGTAGTTTGTAAAATAGATATCTCCTTACAGCCACAACAAATTTATTGATTTGAAACAAATTTTTAAAAGTGTAAATTACACCTTCCGACCTGGTAGCGAGGGTTCGATTCCCTCTACCCGCTCCATTGAAAATAAAGGGGTACAGCAATTTGGCTGTATCCTATTTTTGCGTTTTGACGTAATTTTGACGTAATTATGAGTAAAAAAAATTAAAATAATTCGTCTAATTTTTGACTTGCTTTTTTATCTTCTTCTGAAACTGAATGTAAATAATAAGCAGAAGCGGTTGCAGGAAGATGCCCAAGTCTTTTAGCAATTGTTACTATATCAACTCCCTTAGAAGCCAGTAAACTTCCGTTAGTATGTCTCAAATCATGTAAAGTAATATATTTTAAATTGTTTTTCTTAACAAAGTTAGACCAATTTCTACTATAGGTTGAAGGGTATATATTAAATAGCAATTCTTCTTTGTCTTGATTATTGTAAAAATTTTTTAGTTTTTTCATTAATACTTCTGGAACGACAAATTCTCTTGAACGTTTATTTTTTGTGTCCTTAAATGCTGTTCCATTAACAGTTTTAATTTTATTTTGTTGTATTTTAATTATATTGTTTTCAAAATTTATATCTTTCCAGCGAAGAGCTAATACTTCTCCGCGTCTAGCACCAGTATAAAAAGAAATATAAACCATGGTTTTAAAAGGCTCTCTTTCATCTTCCAAAGCTTTAAACAACAGCTTTATTTCTTCATTATTATAAATTTCTTGTTCCTTTTTAGGTTTGTTTTTATTGTTGGGAATAGCAACTTTGTGAGCAACATTAGTTTGCAATAATTCCCACTCAATTCCCTTTTCTAAGATAGCCGAAATTAATTTTATATCATTTTTTATAGTTTTAGATGCTAAATTATATTCTTCGCACTCTTTGTTTGCTAAATCTTGAATATGAAGCTTTTTAAGTACATTTATTTTGTAATGTCCTATTTCAGGAAGGATATGTTTATTAAGTTGATATTTATAATTAATAATTGTAGTGTCAGATAAATTGTTTTTTGCATATTTATCTAAAAACATTTGAGCCAATTCTGTAAAAGTTATATTTGAAGAAATATAAACACCCTTTTCCACCTCTGCAACAAACAAAGCCAACTTTGTTTTGGCATCAGATGGAGAATTAGCTTTGATAGATTGGCTATAACGTTCGCCATTACACATATATTCAAGATAATAACTATTTTTCCCTCTTTTTCTGAATGTCCCTGCCATAATACCTCTAAAACTCCCTCTTCAATTGTTTTACAATGCCAGCTATAAGAACTGGTATTGTTTCCATTTCTTCTTTTGTATACATAACAGGTCCGATAAGCGGGATTTAAAGGTTGCAATATAATTCCATTGTCAGTTTTCTTTATCTTCTTTAAAGTTCCCTCATCTCCGTTTATAATTACTATGGCGAACTCATTGTTCTCACAATTACTTTGTTTTTTTACTATAACTATGTCATCTTCTATAAATACGGGAGCCATGCTATCTCCCTTTACATTTAAAGCAAAGAAATCTTTCCCATCACCAACTAAACTAGTCTCAACATCAACTGTACCTATCCAATTTTCTTGAGCTAAATAGTTGTATCCAGCCTTAACAGAACCAAGAAGCGGAATAGAGGCAACTGGGTTACCTAAGACGTCAGTTTTCTCAAATTGCTTTTTATATTCTTCTTCGTTTAAATATATTTGTTGTTCCGAATCCAATTGCTTTAGCAAAAAATCTAAATCCATATTCATGGCATTAGCTAACAGTTTTAAAGTCTCTATGCTAGGATTAATAGGCTTATTAGTTGAAGGGTTGACATTTTTTTCTAACATATGAATATAACTTCTACTAGTACCGATTAAGTTGGCAAAGTCTTGTAAAGACATTTGATGGTCTTCTCTATATTGTTTTATTATATCTCCTAAAAGCATTCGTTAAACCTCCTACAACAGTATTGTACAATATATTTTACAAGAAATCAATATTTTTTTTAAATTTTTGTAAAATACACTTGACAAAGAATATAATAGATGATAATATGTGTTCAGTAAAAAGAACGGAGGTGCAAAATGAAAAATAAAATCAAATATTATAGAGAACTTAAAGGATGGTCACAAGAAGAATTGGCAAAGCATTCAGATGTTTCAAGAACGACCATTTCTGGACTTGAAAACGAAACTATAAATGCGACAGCAAATACAACAAGGGATAAAATATCAGATGCCTTAGGAGTAAGTACAATAGAACTTTTTTATACCTAAACTGTACAGTAAATAGAACAAAAGAAAGGAGATGAAATAAATGCAAGAAAATTTACTTACAATAAGTGAAGTGAAGCAATATTTTAAAGTAAAAGATACAAGAACAATAAGCAAATTTATAAATCAGGGACTTAAATATGTTCCTATTCGGAACTAGAGAAAAAAGATTTGACCCAAAAGACATTTTAGAATTTGTTGAGGCACAAAAACAAGCAGAGCAATTTAAATTAGAAGAAATTATACCAATTAAGAAAAAAGTAAAATCTAAAACAATGAATATAGATTTTCAAAAGAAGAAGATAAATCTTGAAATGAATAGAGTAGTTTAAAGCAAAAGGGAGGGAAGAAAGATGAAAGAAAAACTAAAGACAATAGCAATGGCAATAGCATTTGAGACAACAATAATAGCAATTATGCTATATTCTGTATGGATTTATTAGAAAGGAGAAAAGAATGGACGAAAAAATGCACAAATGCTACATATGGCACATAATAACTTTAGCAAAAATGAAATATTTAAGAAAGGAGTGTAAAAAATGTTTGGGAGCAATGATAGAGAAATATTAAAGCTAGAGGCAATAAAGAGAGACAAGCAAAGACAAATAGAAAAATTAGAAGACATTATAAACAGAAAAGATTTAGAGCTAAATAAACTCGAAATAAAATTTCGTAATGTGTTGTTAGAGATTATAACAAGATGTAATCAGCAAAGATTAGGAAATGCAGAAGTAATAATACGCAAAATCCATGAAGTTGCAGAAGAAAATTTAGAAGGAATAGCAGATGATATTTATATAAATGAAAACGAGTTACCTGAAACCGCAAAATTAATCAGATAACTCAATGCAATTATGTATACAAATATATTTATAAATTAACACATTTATATAGAAAAGTCAAGAGTATTGAAATAGAAAGAATTTAAATTGGGAGGAAATAAAATGAGGAATTTAAGTTTATACGAAATAACGAACGCTTTTCCTGCTTTAATGGAAAATGAAGAAATAACACCA
>CALXYG010000006.1 GCA_944392885.1 uncultured Clostridia bacterium | reverse complement strand
AAGTAAGATTAAAATTATTAAATGAAATTGGTACAAAACCAACTGTGATAACTAATTTTGAAGATATTAATACTTCTAAAAATAGTTCTACCGTTACGAAAAGTAACATCGGTACACAAAGATGTAAGCGAAAGATTAATTCATATAAATAAAGCATTGGCTATTCAGGTAAGGGCTATATTAGACGAAAATAAAGCAGAACGCCATATTAGAGGAGGCATGGCAACGAAATTAAAATATGAAGATAAGCATAGTGCTGTTTAATATTTATTTAAATAGACTTTTATAATATTTTTTGCATAGAGGAGTTATAGTAAATTCAAAGAGGGTTCCTATTCTAGGACACCCTCTTTAAAATTTGTTTTGAACTTAATTTCTTTTAGCATTTTTTCTTGCTTTTCTGCAAGCTAAGCATCTTACTGGTTCATTTTCAAATCCTTTTTCAGCATAAAATGCTTGTTCGCCTTCTGTAAATACAAATTCAGCTCCACAATCTTTGCATACTAATGTTTTATCAGCCATTTTATGGTATTCCTCCTTTTTAGAATATAAATTTAATTTTGACCCATTGACCCATTCTAAAAAAGGGGAGATAGTTCAATTAATTAAATTTGATTTATTACTAAACTACTTAAACTATAACACGAAATGAAAAAACATACAAGAGATTTTGAAAAATATTATTCTTAAAATTTGACAAAAAATAAATTAATTAAGTAACTATAAGACAAATTTTGACATACAATATATTAGTTATTGCTATAAGGAGAGAAAAGTATGAGGATAAAAAAAGGAGATATTATTCGGCAGAAAGTCTTATGGAAAGGATATTTTGTTTAAAGTAGAAAAAGTTATAAAGGGAGATAAAAATAGTTTTGCTATTTTAAAAGGAATAACTGTACGAATAGAAGCTGATAGTCCTCTAGAAGACTTAGAAATTATTGAAAAAAATGTGGTAAATGAACATGTACAGATATTAAATAATTGCATAAAAGAACGTATAAAAATATGTAATAATCAATATAGAAAGAACAGAAGCCAAATAGAATTTACAGGTAAAATTTTACATTTGGATGGAGATAAAAAATATAGTGAAAAATCTGCTAAATATTATAAAGAACTAGGATTAAATGCTATTGTAAGAAATATTCCAGAGAATAAGCAACCAAGTATAATAAAAGGATTATTAACAAAATATCAACCTGATATAGTAGTAATTACAGGACATGATGCGATGATAAAAAATGGAAGGAATTATAACGATATTTATAATTATAGAAATTCTAGGTATTTTATGAAAACTGTTCTAGTAGCAAGAGAATGGGAAAAGGCAAACAAGCGTGAGATAGCTATATTTGCTGGTGCATGTCAAAGTTTTTTTGAGGCAATTATGAATTCTGGAGCAAATTTTGCATCTTCACCAGCTAGAATTTTAATTGATTTTATAGATCCTCTTATTGTGGCAGAAAAAATAGCTACTACTGAAAACTATAAATATATTACCATAGGCGAAATTGCAACTGAATTACGAGATGGAATGAATGGTGTTGGTGGAACAGGGAGTAAAGGGAAAAAGGCATCCATTACATCTCAGTAACAAAAATGTAACACAAATGTAACACAAATGTAATAAAGAAAATAAAAAACCAAAAACTTAAGCAGCGCAACGGAAACATAGGAATAAGAGAATAATTCGTTTTTTGACATGAGATAACTAAAAATGATATAATACGACCAATAAAATTAAAAAAGTAGGTGGTTTCATGATTTACAAAAACGACATTATGAACCTAAAAACAGACATTGGAGAAAAAATTGGACAAAAGATAATTGTAAAGGGATCTCTTGGAAGAAGCAAACCTTATGAAGAACAAGCTACAATAGAAAAAACGTATCCAAACATTTTTGTTGTAAAATATGAAGAAAATCAAAGAAGTGTTACATACACTTATACAGATGTACTGACAAGAGCAGTAGAAGTACAAGTGTATGATGGAGTAAGCTATAGTCCATTAATTCCACCGATAGATGAAACAAAAACTAGAAAGAAGAAAATACTATAATGTAAAAGCTAAAAATTCCTATTTTTTTAGGAATTTTTTTTTCCCCACATCATATATATGTACTAGTCAAAATTTAAGGAGGGATTGTATATGGTAGTAGATACTACAAAGGAAAGTGTATGTATAAATCAAATAGTGGGACAAAAAAAAGAAAATAATGTTATCGAAGGAGATATGATTGTACCAGATATTAAACCAGATATATTAAACACAATTGAAGCAAATGGTAACATCTGTATTTATAGAAAAGAAGTACAAGATGGAAAAGTTAGAATAGATGGAACTATACAAATAGACATTATTTATTTAGCAGATAATGAAGAAGGTAGCATTAGAGGACTTCATACGAGTTTAGATTTTAGTCAAACAATAGCAATAGAGAATTGTAAGGCAGGGATGAATTTAAATCAAAGTGTTGGAATTGATTCCATTGAAACAAAAGTATTAAATGGAAGAAAAATAAACATAAAGGCAAATGTTAGTTTTTTAGTTAAGATTTATTCTAATGAGAATATGGATGTTATTAAGGAACTAAATGCTGGTGAAGACATACAAAAATTAAATCATCCAACTGAAGTGAATTCATTGGTAGGAGAAGGAACTACAAAAGTATTTGCGAAAGAAACTATTTCAATAGATGAAATTGATAATTTAGCTGAGGTGTTAAAAACTACTATTCGACTTCAAAGCAAAGATACAAAAATTAGTTATAATAAGGTATTAGTAAAAGCTGATGCATTTATTCATATTCTTTATTTAACAGAAGATAATAGAATAAATAGTGCTGAAAGTTTAATTCCTGTAATGGGGTTTGTTGATATTCAAAATGTTAGTGATGAACATTTGTGTGATACAAACTATGAATTAAGAAATGTATTGATAAAGCCAAATAGTGAGTCAGAACATTCTATATATTTTGAAGCAGAGATTGAAATAACATGTCAGGTATTTGAAAGAAAAAATATGACAATTATAGAGGATTTGTATAGTCCAGTGGACCTCATAAGCTTTACTAAAAAAGAAATTCTAACAATGAGCAACAAAAATATTCTAAAAGATGTATGCTCTATAAAAGAAAAAATAGCTATTCCAGAAATAATAGGTGGAAAAATATACGACACATATGTAAAACCTACTATCACAACACAAAACACTTTAAATAATCGCGTTATATATGAAGGAGAAGCGAAAATTAGAATTCTGTATTGGAGCGAAAGAGAAAACAGATTAGATATAAAACAAATGGTGTTACCATTTCAGTTTACGACAGAAGTAGCAAATGCAGAAACGCAAACTAATATTGACACAGAGATGGAAGTTATAAAGCAGGATTTTGTAATTATGCCAGATGGATTTATGGATATTAGAATTGATATTGAATTCCTTATAAATATTTCTAACTTCAAAATTCTTTCTGTAATTGACACAATTAATAAAGAAGAAAAACAAAATGAAGATACATATAGTATGGTTATTTATTTTGTTAAATCTGGAGATACATTATGGAAAATAGCAAAGCAATTTGGTAGCACAGTGGAAGACATCGTACGTGTTAATGGAATAGAGAATCCAGATGTTTTACAAGAAGGAAAACAACTTTTTATCCCAAGATATAATGATAGAAAAACGGCATAGTATAAAATGGATAAAATTTATTCTAGAAAGCGAATTAAGATTCCAAAAATAGAAGGTTTTGGATTTAAAGAATATAATTCGAAAACAAAAAATGCTGTAAAAATAAGCATTATGGTATCTATCGCTATTATAACAGCTATTGTTATCATTCGTGCATTGAATCCAATGTTTAATACTATGTGTTTAGAAAGAGCAAAAGGAATTGCAACTGATATATTAAATACAGAGGCTAGCCAACTATTAAAAGATGTAGATTACGAAGAATTAGTGAATATTGTAAGAGACGATAATGGTAATATTAATATGCTAAAAATAAACACTATACAAATTAATTTATTGGCTACAAATATAGCTTATAACATTCAAGAAGAGCTATACAAGAGCGAAAACAATATTATATCAATACCAATTCGGAAGTATTACTGGAAATCGTTACCTCAGTGGATTTGGACCTGAAATTCATATAAAAGTAATACCAATAGGAAGCCTTACTACAAATATTAAATCTGAATTTGAAGAAGCAGGGATTAATCAAACAATTCATAGAATATATTTAGACATAAACTGCAAAATTACAATAGTAACTCCATATGATAATATAGAAGCGGAAATACCAAATCGAGTTTTAATGACAGAATCAGTTATTGTAGGAAATATACCAGAAGCATATTATAATTTAGAGGGAATTAATACTGACAGCGCAATTGAAATGATTGACTAAATAGATATTTTGCTACATTATAGTTGAAAAGATTATTTTATATCGTAAGCTAGCTCCAATTTTATGAGCAACCTTACGATATTGACTTTTTTTTAATAAAGCAGTACAATAAAATTTATGGAGAAGTATCGAAGTGGTCATAACGAGGCTGACTCGAAATCAGTTTGCCGGTAATACCGACACGTGGGTTCGAATCCCACCTTCTCCGCCAAAAAAATATAAATATTAGTTAGCATATTATGCCATTTAAAAAATAAACTTAGAATGGTGATGATATGCTTAATTTTTTTATTCAAGGACTATGGTTAATTGCAACTGTAATGATTTTCCTAAGTGGTATTTATTTTGTATTTAAATTAAATTTCATTCATCTACATTTTGGACAGATGGTAAAAGCAATGAAAACAAATAGTATCAAGCAAAATAAAATAAGTTTGTTCCAATCATTAACAATGTCATTAGCAGGTAGGATTGGAGTAGGCTCACTTTCAGGAATTGCCCTTGCAGTATATTTAGGAGGACCTGGTGTTATATTTTGGATTTGGCTAACATCCATTTTATGTTCTACAAACGCATTTGCAGAAAGCGTATTAGCAGTTGTTTTCCGAAAGAAAGATACAGAAAATATTTATCGTGGCGGACCATTTTATTATATTCAAGAAGGGTTAGGGAACAAGAAATTAGCAAAATTATATGCAGTAATAGTTATGATAGCTTATATTAGTGGATTTATGACGATACAAATAAATACAGTTACAAAATCCATTAATAATATATTACAAATTTCACCATGGATAATTGGAATTGCAATATCTATTATTTCTGGTATGACCATCATAGGTGGAGTAAAGAAGATTGCAAATACAACAAGCAAACTGGTTCCTACTATGGTATTAATTTATTTTATCGTATGTGCTTATATAATACTAAAACATTATACCATTATACCAAATATATTTTTTGAAATTATAAGTAGTGCGTTAAATTTTAAATCTTTTGGGCTAGGAGCATTAGCCACTCTATTAATAGGTATGCAAAAAGGGATTTTTTCTAGTGAAGTTGGGTTGGGAACAGGTTCCATAGCTGCTGCCACTGCAGACAGTGATGTGGCTGCAAAAAATGGAATTGTTCAAGTTTTTGAAATACATTTTGAAAATATTATTATTGCTACTATAACTGCATTTGTTATATGTATGGCAGATTATCAAAATTTAATTATTAATGACCCAAATGGTATTGAAATAACCTTAGATGCTTTTCAATATCATTTAGGAAATTTTGGACCTATATTTATTACTATAATTATTACTTTATTTGGATTAGCCACAGTTTTAACTGGTTATTATTACGGAGAATCCAGTTTAAAATTCTTGAAAAAGGCAGGCAAAGTAGATATTGTTATAATAAAAATAATAACAATTATAGTTGTTTTTTTGGGGAGTATTGTTTCTAGTAATGCTTTATGGAAAATAACTGATGCACTAGTGGGAATGCTTGCTATTATTAATATTTATGCTATATTTTCATTAAGGAAAATTGTAATAGAAGAGTATAAATATGGAAAAAAATATTTAAAATAAAAATGAAAAAACCTTAGAAGTATTGCTACTGCTAAGGTTTATAAAAGGTAAATTATCTCTTGCTAAATTGTGGAGCCTTACGGGCCTTTTTAAGACCGTATTTTTTTCTTTCCTTCATACGAGGATCTCTTGTTAAGAATCCAGCTCGTTTTAAAGTTAGTTTATATTCTCCGTTTGCTTTTAATAATGCTCTAGAAATACCATGACGGATTGCACCAGCTTGACCAGTGAACCCTCCACCAACAACCTTACATACTACATCATACTTGTCTAATGTATTTGTAGCATTTAATGGTTGTCTAACAATTACCTTTAATATATCTGTTCCGAAATATTCATCAATTGTTTTTCCATTAATTAAAATATTACCTTTTCCATCCATTAATCTTACACGAGCAATGGCTTGTTTTCTTCTACCTGTTCCATAGAACATAATTTTTTCAGATTTAGACTTTGCTACTCTTGGCATTTAATTTCCCTTCCTTCCTAAAAATTCCATATTTCTGGTTTTTGAGCCTGATTTTCATGATTATTATCTGCGTATACTCTTAATTTACGAATCATTTGTCTTCCTAAACTATTTTTTGGAAGCATTCCTTTTACTGCTAGAAACATTGTTTTTTCAGGATTGTTTTCCATCATAACTCTTGCTGGAGTTTCTTTCATTCCACCAATGTAACTAGAGTGATGTCTGTACATTTTTTGATCCAATTTTCTTCCAGTAAGAATAGCATCTTTGCAATTTAATATAATTACATTATCTCCAGTGTCCATATTTGGTGTAAAAGTTGGTTTGTGTTTTCCTCTTAACAATTTAGCTGCTTCTGTTGCAACTCTACCAAGTGGTTTCCCACTAGCATCTAAAATATACCATTTTCTTTTAATTTCGCTTGATTTAGCGCTATAAGTAGTGTTATTCATGGTAATAAATACCCTCCATTCATTTTCATAAAATTATATAAATTATTTTCTTTTATCTTTGCTACCGGGGAGAAGCAAGTAAAAAAGAAAATATAACCATTACAATGCTTAACTATTTTAATACAAAAAAAATAAAAAGTCAATATTTTTTGGGAAAACTATTGACTTTTTTGCAAAAATAGGCTAAAATAAATATGCTTTAAGAAGAAGTTATCCACTTCTCACCTTGTCTTCTAAAGAAGAAAGGTTAAAAAATAAACAGTTTATGGCTTTTATTTTTTTGTGGAAAACTTTCTTCAAAGTGTGAAGGAAGTTTTTTTATGTAAGAAATTATTTTTTAATTAGAATAATGTATTTTTACATACAGCAAAGTCTTAAAATTTAAAAACTTCTAAATTAAAAATTTATGGAGGTGTTTTATATAAAACAAGAATTACTAATCAATGAACAAATAAGAGAAAAGGAAGTACAAGTGATTGATGAACAAGGAAACAAACTAGGTGTTATGAGAACATTTGATGCAATAGACAAAGCACAAGAAAAAAAACTGGATTTAGTCCTTGTTGCACCAAATGTAAATCCGCCAGTTTGCAAAATAATGAACTATGGAAAATACAAATTTGAACAGGCCAAAAAAGAAAAAGAAGCAAGAAAAAATCAGAAAACATTTGAATTAAAAGAACTAAGAGTAACTCCAAACATAGAAGAGCACGATTTTGGGTTTAAGTCAAAAAATGCAAGAAAATTTTTGGAAGATGGAAACAAAGTAAAAATTACAGTACGCTTTCGTGGAAGAGAATTAAACTATGTAAAATTAGGAGAGCAAACACTAAATAAGTTCATTGAAGAGCTTTCGGATATTTCAGCAGTAGAGAAAAAACCGTTATTAGAAGGCAAGAATATGTTTGTTATATTAGCTAAAAAAGCTTAAATATATTATAGTAATATAGAAGAAAGGAGCAAGTGTTATGCCAAAACTAAAAACTAATAAAGCTGCGAAAAAAAGATATTCTTACACAGCGACTGGAAAAGTAAAAAGAACAAAATCAAATAGGAGGCATTTACTAGCCAATAAAACAAGTAGAGCAAAATCAAGAGGAAAAATCCAGGATGCTTATGCAGATAAAACATGTGAAGCAGCTATTAAAAAATTACTACCATATGGTTAGAAAATTTTACGAATAAAATTATAAAGATTAAGGAAGGTGAATGAAATGGCAAGAGTAAAAACAGCAAGAACAACAAGAGCAAGACATAAAAAAATATTAAAACAAGCAAAAGGTTATTATGGAGCTAAAAGTATAAGATACAGAATGGCAAATCAGGCTGTTATGAAATCTGGAATGTATGCTTATATAGGTAGAAAGGATAAAAAATCAAATTTCAGAAAGTTATGGATTACAAGAATTAATGCTGCTGCAAGAATGAATGGAACAACTTATAGTAAACTTATGGCAGGATTAAAGAAATCTAATATAAAAATTAATCGAAAAATGTTATCAGAAGTAGCAATTAGTGATCCAAATGCATTTAAAGAAATTGTAGAGGTAGCAAAAAAAGCATAAAAAGCTTAATATATACGGAAAACTTAGTATGTAGTCAATATAAAGACTTATATTTCTTATACAATAAAAAAGAATCTTTAAGAGATTCTTTTTTTTGTTTTATGAGGTGATATTTTACTACAAATTAGGTTTATAGTGAATTTATAGAACGTGATTTATTGCTTTTTCATTTTAGGCTTTGAAACCAAAGTGGCCAGGTAACCAAAGAAAATAGCGGCTGCAATACCACCTGAAGCGGCCCTTACACCACC
>CALXYG010000005.1 GCA_944392885.1 uncultured Clostridia bacterium | reverse complement strand
CTTAAATTTACGTAATCTATATGTATCTGTATTGCCTTTTGTATTTTTAATTATAATTTCATCACCAGTTACTTTTTCTACTATTCCTGACTCTCTTGCCATAATAGTGATTCCAGAATCAATGGCTGCACGATACTCCACTCCTGTTCCTACAATTGGAGACTCTGTCATCATAAGTGGAACTGCCTGACGTTGCATGTTCGCACCCATCAGGGCTCGTTTTGCATCATCATGCTCTAAGAAAGGAATCATTGCTGCCCCAATAGACACTAGTTGTTTTGGTGATACATCAATATAATCTACTTTTTCTGGTTCAACATCTGTTACTTCATCTAAATATCTAACTTTAATACGCTTGTTGATGAATTTTCCATTTTTGTCCATAGGTTCTGTTGCCTGTGCAATGATATAACCATCTTCTTCATCTGCTGTCATATATTCTACTTCATCTGTTACTTTGTGTGTAACTGGATCTATTTTACGATATGGTGTTTCTATAAAACCATATTCATTAATCATTGCATAGCTGGTCAAAGCAGAAATTAAACCAATATTTGGACCTTCTGGTGACTCTATTGGACAAAGTCTTCCATAATGTGTATAGTGAATATCTCTTACCTCAAACCCTGCTCTTTCTCTTGATAATCCACCTGGACCTAATGCCGAAATCCTTCTTTTATGTGTTAATTCTGAAAGTGGATTAGTCTGATCCATAAACTGTGATAATTGCGAACTACCAAAAAACTCACGAATAGCAGATGTAATTGGTTTTGTATTAATTAATGTTTGTGGTGTTATAACATCTAGGTCTTGAATAGTCATTCTCTCTTTAACAACTCTCTCTAGTCTAGTTAGTCCTATACGGAATTGATTTTGTAATAATTCTCCAACAGAGCGGATACGTCTATTTCCTAGGTGGTCAATGTCATCTACTTTTCCAAGGTCATATTGTAAATTTAACAAATAGTTAACTGAAGCTATAATATCTTCTGTTGTAATATGTTTTGGAACTAATTCTTCCATTCTTTCCTTGATTGCTTTGTTTAGTTCTTTTTTATCTGTATTGTCAAGAATATTTTTTAAAATTTCATAATTAACTTTTTCTTTAATATTAATTCCTTTTAAATCTTTTTCATCCACAAAGTGATGAATATCTACAGTTCCATTTCCAATTATACGTACTTTTTTGTCATTTACTTTTACATCTACAATGTTGATTCCTGTATTTTGTATTTGAATTGCTTGTTCCTTGTTTATTTGTGTATCTTTTTCAACTAGTACTTCCCCTGTTTCTGGATCTATAATAGCATCAAATGTAATTTTTCCATTAATTCTATCTGCTAAACATAATTTCTTGTTGTATTTGTAACGGCCAACTTTAGCTAAATCATATCTTCTATCATCAAAAAATAAACCATTAAATAAGTTTCTAGCCGCATCAACTGTTGGTAACTCTCCTGGTCTTAATTTTTTATAAATTTCTATTAAGGCTTCATCTGATGTTTTAATTGTATCTTTGTTAATTGTTGCAATTAGCTTATCATCTTCACCGAATAAATCCAATATCTGTTGGTCTGTTGCAATACCAATTGCACGTAATAATGTTGTAATTGGTATTTTTCTAGTTCTATCTACTCTTACATAGAATATGTCATTACTATCTGTTTCATATTCTAACCACGCACCACGTATTGGCATAACAGTAGATGTATATATCTTTTTACCAGTTTTATCAAATTCTTCTGCATAATAACATCCTGGAGAACGTACTAATTGGCTAACAACAACTCTTTCTGCACCATTAATAATGAAGGTTCCACTATCAGTCATAAGTGGGAAATCCCCCAAATAAATTTCCTGCTCTTTTATTTCTCCTGTTTCGCGGTTAATTAGTCTTACTTTTACATGAAGCCTTGTAGAATATGTAGCATCACGTTCTTTTGCTTCTTCTAGTGTGTATTTTGTTTTTTCTTCCATGTAGTAGTCAAAGAATTCAAGAACTAAATTCCCTGAAAAGTCTACAATTGGCGAAATATCTTTTAGTACTTCACCAAGTCCTTCGTTTACAAACCAGTCATAAGAATCCTTTTGCACCTTAATTAAGT
The DNA here is from genome assembly GCA_944392885.1 of uncultured Clostridia bacterium. Lineage (GTDB taxonomy): Bacteria > Bacillota > Clostridia > TANB77 > CAG-508 > UMGS1754. The sequence continues at coordinate 39,876 of CALXYG010000005.1, read as the reverse complement.
TTGGCATTTCAATAAAATCTCCAACTTTTGCAAAATCCTTACGAGTGCTTTTCCCATTCTTAACCTCTTTTAACAAAACGAATCACCCCTAAATCTGGAAAACATATCCTTCGTGGCATGCTTCCTTTTTTTTGTATGAGCAGATTTTCTAGAATTTGACCTCAAATTCTATATTTATATTTTAAAAGAAGTCCCTCTTAAAAAATAAATGTTTTACAACAAGCTACGCCCCTGCTCTTACGGCTACTCTTATTTGTACCTGATTTATTTTTTAATTCCTCTTCTTTCAATTTACATAAACCAATGTGAAAACAGCAATAAAAAGGCATGTTGGTAAAAGCTTTTTTACCAACTTACCTTTTTAAAATTTTTCTTAACTTATTGTTACTATGATATTCTTAATATTAACCACCCTTGCTTTTTTATTTCTAGTAGATTAATATTCTTATTATTTAGAACAAAATCTTTTATTGATTTGCATAATTGCTTTATAATAATATCACAGTTTGTCACGGGTTGTCAATGATTTTGGTGAATTTTTTTAAACTTTATAACTACCTTAAATAAATCTCCATCTAAGTAAATATCAAAGCTTCCTCCTTGTAATTTTGTTAAACTTTCTGCTATAGATAGTCCTAATCCACTTCCTTCTGTACTCCTTGCTACATCTCCTCTTACAAATCGTTCCATTAATTCATTTGCTGTAATGTTTAATTGGTTTGCAGAAATGTTTTTAAACATAATTTCAATTCCATCAGTTGTCATGTTTGCATCAATATATACTCTTGAATTAGGTAATGCATATTTTGCAATATTGGAAAATAAATTATCTAAAATACGGGACATGTATTTTCCATCTGCATATATTAATATATCTTTTTCTGTAAAATTTTTTATAATCTGTAAACCTTTTTCCTTAAACTTCTCATCAAACTCTCCTATTTCTTGTGCTATTAATTCCTTCATGTTTAAATTTTCCATATTTAGTTTAATATTTCCAGAAGAAGCCTTTGAAGCTTCTACTAAATCCTCTGTTAGCTTTTTTAATCTTTGAGATTTTTTATCTAAGACTTCTAAATATTCTTTTGCTTTGTCATTTTCAAGGTTTTCTTTTTTTAATAAGTCCACATAATTTATTATAGAGGTAAGAGGTGTTTTAATATCATGTGATACATTTGTAATTAACTCCGTCTTTAATCTTTCGCTTTGAATACCTTTTTCAATTGCATTTGAGAAACCAGAAGCTATATCATTTAGTTTTAGTACAAGTTTTTTAAATTCTCCCTTAAATTCTACTTCATTTAATGGTTTTACTTCATTTCCTTCGTATAAATGTTGGATAAAATCTCGAATTTTATAGTATTCTATCACTCGATTTAATATATATATACCGCAAACAATCCACATGCCAATTAGAAGTAATAGGTTCCATCCACTATCTCTTTCTAATATGAGAATTGTTGTTATAAATCCAAACATAAAATATAAAATAGCTGTTCTAAATGTAATTTTCATGTTTTTAATAAATTCTATTATTTTTATTATAATACGATAGCAAATACTATTGCGAAGCAATGTATGTGATTTTATTCTACGTACAAATGTTACAAATGCTAAAATTGTAACTAAATAGGCCGGTATAGCCCCTATTAATGCCAAAATTGCAAACTGTTCAAGATTATTTATTATAGACTGTGCTATTCTCATTGCAAAATAAGCCATAATTATGTATAAGATTCCTATGATAAAAATAGCTATTTCAGTTGGGATTTTATCAAATGAATTTAGATAAATATCTTCTCTTCCCTTTTTATGCCCTACGCTGGCAATTAAGTATACGCAAATCAAACTAAGTCCTACAATTCCAATCGGTAAATAAATTATAATCCCCTGATAAGTGCTTTTTGCAATTTGATAAATCATATTCTCACTTTTGTATGTATCTGTACTTACGTAATCTTTTATTAAAAAACTGTAAATTTTATTTTCACTATCTTCAAGTGAATAGTAATTATTAGTTTCTTCTTGTACTAAATTAGTTATAATACCATTTTGTGTTTTTGTCCAATAGAAATCTTGTTTTTCAATTTCAGTTTTTATTTTATTTATGTTTTCATTTGTTAAAGAAGAAATATTGGTATATATTTTATTATCTTTAGTTTCAATAATAAACTTTAGGCTTCCTTCAAAATAGTATTGTTGATTATTATGATTAATATAAATATTTGATTCACCTTGAGTTGTTTCTGAAGGTTCACTGTTTATTACTTCATTCTCTCTATTTGTCTGAAGTGCATTGTGATATAAACCTGATAAACAATTTTTATAAATTTGCTCAAACCTTTTTGTTTCTACAAAAGAACTGGTTTGCGTTATATCTGGCTCCTCTGCTACATAAAGAGTCGAACCTATGCTAGTCAATAACATAATAAGTAAGATTGGAGCAATAATATAACATAAAGTTTTTATAGAAAGTGAATATTTAAATTGTTCCATTCTACACCTCCTATTTAATGTTTTCTATTTTGTAACCGATTCCCCAAATTACCTTCAAGTACATTGGTTCTTTTGGATTTATTTCTATTTTTTCTCTAATATGTCTTATATGTACAGCTATAATATTTTCAGCGCCATAACTCTCTTCTTCCCATACATTTTCATATATTTGATTAATTGAAAATACGATTCCTTTATTCTTGGTTAAAAATTTTAAAATATTATATTCTGTTGGTGTTAACTTAATTGAGTTACCATCCACTGTTACTTCTTTAGTATTATCATCAATTATTAGCTGTCCAGTTTGATAACGATTTTCTTTTTCTTCTTTCATTGCTCCTAAAGTAGTATATCTTCGAATATTGGAATTTACTCTTGCAATTAACTCTAGTGGATTAAACGGCTTTGTTACATAATCATCTGCTCCATTATTTAATCCCTCTATTTTGTCATAGTCTTCCGATTTTGCAGATAACATAATAATTGGAAAAGAATACTTTTCTCTTAATTTAGTTGCTAATTGTATACCATTCATTTGAGGAATCATGATATCTAAAATTGCCAAATGAATGACGTTTTCTTTTACATATTTTAAAGCTTCTATTCCATCATATGCTTTTATTATGTGGTACCCTTCTTTGCTAAGATATATATCAATAGCCTTTACAATCTCTTTATCATCATCTACTACCAATATGTTGTACATTTTATTCACCTCGCATTTTTTACATTATAGCATAGTATTTCTTAAGAAAAAAGCCACTAATTTATTAAGGTTTTATGAATATATTGTTTTCTCTCAGACAATTTTGTCATACATTTTTGTTTGTTCACATGACATAATTGTCTTGGGTGATATAATATGATTCGTGAAAATCGTTTAAAGAAAAAGTTAACGCAAGAGCAGTTAGCAGAGATAGTTGATATTAGTTGGAGACAATTACAAAGAATTGAAAAAAACGAATCTGAAACTAGGGTTCAAACATTAAAGAAGCTAGTAAAAGTTTTAGACATTCCCAATGATGAATTGATTAACTACTTAAAAAGTTAATAAGCAGAATTTTTCGATGAGCAAGGCTCCTAAAGCTTTTCACTTGTTCCTCTTTGGCAAGTATAAGAGCCTAAAGCTTATTGTATACTAAAAAACTCAAGTTTGTCCATTCAAAAAATTGTATTGCAGTTTTTCTGTGTAATAATGTTTCAAGTTATAGAAAATAAAACCTCCTATAACTTGAAAACAACTTTAGCCTAGGTTATGGTAAAGTTGTTTTTATCTTAATATTCTTTTATTTTTATGGTTACTCTGTTTGAATACCTTTTTTATTTCTCAAGTATTCTATGTAGTCTCCTACAATTATTTTAAAAACTGTAATAACAGGTACTGCTAAAAACATACCTAATATACCAAAATACGCTCCTCCTAATGTTACTGCAAATATAACAAGAAGCGGACTTAATGTTAATGAGTTTCCTACAATTTTTGGATTAATAACATTTGCATCTATTTGTTGTAAAATGATTATTACAATTCCTACCCAAATTGTCTGTGAAAATCCTCCAGTAAGTACTGTAATTATAAGAGTAATACCAACTGCTATTATTGCTCCAAAATAAGGGATAATATTAAATAATCCTATCATAAAGCCTAATAATACCGCATATTTTACATCCATTATGAGCATTGCAATTGATAGAATAACACCTATTACAATTCCATCAATAATTTGGCTTGATATAAAACGATAAAAAATTTCATTTGTTTTTGTAAAATATTTTCCTATACTGTTACATACTCTTGAGCTAAATATTGCTTCTACAAATTTTTTTATAAATTTTAGAATTTCTGCTCTTTCTAGTAAAATATAAATAGAAACAATAATTGCAACAAAAGTACTAAATACACCGTTTACAATTCCTAAGGCTCCTTTTATATAGTTGATAATATTCTCAAAACTAAACCATTGTTTAATATCAATTTTTTCTAGACTTTTAATAATTTCTTTTGCGCCAATTTGGTTTAAAATAGAATTTTCCGGCTGATTTTCTACGTATTCAGTTACATTTTTATAATATTGTGGTAAATTACTTGCTAAGTCTATTAAACTTTTAGATAATGCTGGCAAAAATACATTAAATATAATTAATAAGACAAGGAAAGCAATTAAATATGTTATTATTACAGATAGTGTACGTGTCTTTTTTTGTATTATTTTAGGTTTTGCTTTACAAAATATTTTTTCTATACTTTTGCATGGGAAATAAAAAATATAAGCTATTAGTATACCAATTAAAAATGGCATTAAAACTGATATTAAATTATTTATAAATCCATATACTTCTGTATAATTATCTAATAGTTTGTATACTGAAATAACACCTATTGCAAAAACAAACCATCCAAACCAATTTTTCTTATTTTTTTCTTCCTTCATATCTTCTTTCCTTTCATTTCATAAGTTAATATCTAACTCTACTGGGCAATGATCACTACCCATGATATCATTATGTATTTTTACATCTTGGATTTTTTCTTTTATCCTATCTGAAACAATAAAATAATCGATTCTCCAGCCAATGTTCTTCTCTCTCGCCTTTCCCATATAAGACCACCATGTATATGCATTTTCTTTATCTGGATACATGTATCTATATGTATCTATAAATCCATCTTCTAGCAATTCAGTCATTTTTTCTCTTTCTTCATCTGTAAAACCTGCATTCCCTCGATTTGTTTTTGGATTTTTTAAATCAATTTCTTTATGTGCAACATTTAAATCTCCACAAAATATTACTGGCTTTAATACATTTAAATTTTTCAGATATTGTTTTATTTCTTCTTCCCATACCATTCGATATTCTAGCCTAGTTAGCTCTCTTTGTGAATTTGGTGTATAGCAATTAACTAGATAAAATTTTTCAAATTCTAAGGTAATAATTCTCCCTTCTTTGTCATGTTCTTTTATTCCTATTCCATAAGAAATAGCTTTTGGTTTTTTCTTTGTAAAAACAGCTGTACCAGAATAGCCTTTTTTTTCTGCACTGTTAAAATACGCAATATAGCCTTCTAGGTTAATTTCTAACTGATTTGGTTGCATTTTAGTTTCTTGTATACAAAAAATATCTGCTTGTTCTTTTCCAAAAAAATCTTCAAAGCCTTTCTTATATACAGCTCTTAATCCATTTACATTCCACGTTATTAATTTCATAATCAGTCTCCTTAATGTTTTAAAAATTATACAAATTAATTTATTATTTGTCAATGACAATCGCTTCATATATAGTTTAAAAGAGGATTCTTTTATGAATCCTCTTTTAAACTACATTGGATTAAAATATACATTTCCTCCAATATTTTCTCCAGATGCAGTTCCAGCTGCTCTAAAAGATAAATAATTATGATTTCTTTTTCCATTTAATGCATCCACTACCGCTTGTTTTACATGTGAAGCATAATTTCCATTTAAACGTTTCATCCAGTGATTATCAATTGAATAACAGAATTGCCCTTTTGCCATATACTGACTTAATGGGTCTACGCCTCTGCTCATCCATTTGCTGCTCACAGCTCTGTTACATGCAGTCGTTATAACTGCTAATGCACCTTCATAACTTGAGCTACATTCTTGTGCTGTAATAGCACATAATAAATCTAAATCAGATTCTGAATAACTCCATGTTCCATTTCCATAACTTACAGCACTTGTTCTTCTAGCACTTCTTGATACAGTTCTTACCTGTACCTGTACAACCTTTGTTACAGGTTCTTTAATAACTTTAGATGAAATTTCAGTTCTTTCAATTTCAACATCATTTTTATACTTTACTTTATAAGTTACCTCACGAATTCCATTTTGTCCTGCAGTAACTACTTTGTTTTGAACACTAGAAGCGCCATTTGAAATATCTTTTGTTACTGTTTCAAATGGAATTTCCTCTTGCTCTACTATTATTTTTTCAACTATTGGTGCATAATCTTGTAGTAATTGTTCCATTCCCTTTGTTTCTTCAACTGTTGCAATTTCTTGTTTTTTTATTTCTTCTTTTGAGATAACAATAGTTTTACTATCATCGATTTCTGATTCCAAACTTGGGTAAATGTATTCTTCTGGTAATACCAAAATGTGGTTTTCGTCTAATATTTCAGAAACCTTAGTTTTACCTGTAAGTACTTGTATTGATTCTCCATTACTATATTCTATTTTTATACTATTTATTTTATTGTTTGCTGCAAATGCAACTGCACTAAATATAAATATAATAAATATCCCAAGTAATAAAATCTTTTTTAGTGAAATAGATGCTTTGTCACCTTTTTTCATAAAAAATAAATCCTCCTTCGTCTTAACGACTTTTTTATTATACTACTTTTTGGTGATTTTGTCAAATTTTACGGAAATAAGCCATTCAGGCCTCTTAAAGTGCCTGTCCTTTATAATATATATGATGTTAGTTTCTAAAATATTCTTCTTTTTTTAAAAATAATATAAATTTTATATATAAAGTTGTTTGTTTCTTATGTGTTTTACACTACAATTTTATTTTTTAATCTTGTATCTTTTTTTTAAATATGATATTATTAGTTTAAATTTTTTAAGGAGGTTTATATTATGTGGATTGCACTTGCAATTATATTGGTTTTAGTATTGATTGTTATTAACATTTATAATGATCTTGTAAAAGCTAGACAAAAAGTAAAAAACTCTTGGAGTCAAATTGATGTACAATTACAAAGAAGATTTGATTTAATTCCAAATTTATTAGAAACCGTAAAAGGTTACATGGAACATGAGCAATCTGTATTGGTTAAGGTTGCTGAACTTCGAACTTCTTGGGCAAATGCTTCTTCTGTTGCCGAAAAAGCACAATTAGATAATGAACTTTCCGATGCCTTAAAAACAATTATGGCTGTTTCTGAAAATTACCCAGATTTAAAAGCAAATCAGAATTTTATGCATATGCAAGAGGAACTAAAAAATACCGAAGATAAAATTTCTTTTTCTAGACAATTTTATAATGATACAACAACAATGTATAACACTAAATTAGAAGTAGTTCCTTCTAATATTATTGCTTCTATGTTTAAATTTAAACCAGAAGAGCTTTTCAAGACAGATAGTGATGAAGCTAGAAAAAATGTTAAGGTTGATTTCAATAAATAGATTAAAATTTTAGATTATTAAATTCTTGTTTTTGAAATAATATACCAATTATTTCAAAAACAATTTTTTTGCGTTCTGACACGTGATATTTGCAATTTCAGCTAATGTTTTTCCCTTGACTTCTGCAATTTTTTTTGCAATTATTTTTACATTTCTTGAATCATTTCTTGTTCCCCTTACAGGTTCTGGAGATAGATACGGACTATCTGTTTCAATTAATAATTTATTAAGTGGAATTTGTGTTATTATTTCATTTGCATTTTTTGCATTTTTAAAAGTACAAGCTCCTGCTAGTGAGATGAAATAACCTAACTGTATTGCACTTTTTACTAATTGCGAATTTAACTGACAACAATGAAAAACACCTTTTCTTTCACATTCGATTTCTTGTAAAATTTGAATTGTATCCATTTGTGCATTTCGCGAATGAATTACAATTGGCAATTGTAGTTCATTTGCTAGTATAATTTGTTTTTGAAAATATTGTCTCTGTAAGGTTTTGTTTTCTTTGTTCCAATAATAGTCTAATCCTATTTCTCCTACGGCTACAACTTTTTTACTTGATATACATAATTTTTTTATTTCTTCTATATTTTCATCTACACTACCAATTTCGAGAATATCATTTGGTGATATCCCACAAGTTGCATAAAGACCTTCTTGTTCATTTGCAATCATAATAGCTTTTTTAGAAGATTCAATATTATATCCTGCTATAATTATATTTGTAATTCCTTCCTGTTTTATTGCTTTTAAAATTTCCGTTCTATCTTTATTAAATTTCTCATCATTGTAATGTGCATGAGAATCAAAAAACTCCATTTGCTTTTTCTCCTATTCATATAGAATTGTAACTGTCGCAGTAGCATATTTTTTGCAGTGTGAGAGTGTGATATCTTTACTAATAATTCTATTTTCGAAATCTACTTTATGGAATATTATATATGGTCTTCCCTTTTCATCATTTTGAACTTCTGCTTGTTTCCAATTTAGTTCAAATCTATTTTGTAGAAGTATTGAAACTGCTTTAAATATAGCTTCTTTGGCAGCAAATCTGGCAGCATAATGTTCATATTTAGATTCATGTTTGCTTTGGCAATATTCAATTTCCTTTTGTGTATAAATTTCTTCTAAAAACTTTTTGCCTGATTTTTCAATTGCCTCTTTTATTCTGTCAATTTCTATTATATCTGTACCACATGTAATTTTTATCATTTTGCATCTCCCCGTTTTAATATATAATTGAAAATTTCTATTTTAAATAACCGCAAATTTATAATTAGATTATACATATTTATGGCAATAGAAATTAAGCAAATAATTATTAATAACTTGTTCCATTTCTTATTCTTGGCAATTTCCTCTTTTTGAAATTGTATTTGGCTATATTCTTTTTGTAATTTTTTTAATAAGTCTATATCCCATAGTTCCCCTAATTCATGATAAAATAATTCTATTTCCGAATTCTCTGTAATTTTGTCTCTTATTAATAATAGTTCCCATTCATTATATGTATTGTTTAGCCACTTTTCTTCAAACAATGTTGATAAAGTTTCTTTTTGTTCTAGTCTAATTAAATAAGTATATAAATATATAGCTTCAAACAGATATGGAATTTTTGTATAGTTTTCACTTTTTATGCTTGAGGTAAATAAAAAATTTCCTTCTTTCCCAATACTCATTTTTGCAAAATCTTCATTTATAATCTCTTTTTTAATTGTTTTTAACTCACCTGTCTCATTAGTAGGCTGTATATTAATATATTTAATATAATTTTGCCTTAATGTTTCAAAATCTTCTGGTTTGCTCCAATTTTCCGAGTCTAGGCATACATAAGAATGAACATATGGTATTCTCAATTCTGATTGGTTTGTTATTTCTTTTAAAATAGTTTGTATCTCTTCACTTGTTTCAAATTGAGTAGTTTGTATTCGTATTTTATCATAATATTGTAATTCTGCTTGTGGCATCTGTAATTCTCTAAATTTGTAATTAAAATTTAGTACTTGTTTTATATTTTCTAAATTATCTATATGTGTTTTTACAAGTAAAAAACAGTTTCTAGATGCATTACAAACTATAGTTATCTGGTCAATAGTAAAGAATAGTCCTCCATTGTCAATTTTACCGTGAATTTGCTTTTCTAAAGGGTGTGAGAAGTAGCAAGTCCCCATTTTAGATAGAATACTTGCTCTTAGTCTATCATCCATATTCTCGAACATTTTTCTCTTTTCTTGTTTCCATTGTATTGTATTGAAAAAATAATTTTTCGCAGGTTCTAGGAAATACTTATAAAGCTCCACGTCTTTTGCTAAGTCAAACATTTTTAGTTCTATTTTTTTGTTTTTTAGTAAGGAATATATATATGTCTTATAATTATTTATTGTGAAAGGATAGATAAAATAGCTATATTGATATCGGACTTTATTTTCCAAGGTTTCCTCCTTTTGCACAGAAAACTTTTTATTATAATTTTAATTTCCTGTTTCATAATAATATAAATTTAAATCTTCACTCAAATGCCATTTGCCAATAAAGTCAATTACTAAATTCGAATCTAGATTGATGCTTGGCTCTAAAACTATATTACCATCTTTATTTAAACAGCCCCATACATTGCCTTTTTTTACGCTACAATAGCCATAATTGTTTTGTGGTTTTGCATCATCGTAAATATAGTCTACTATTAAATTTCCATTTTTATCTTTGTATCCATATTTTCCATCTTTTTTACTCAAAAATAATGTGTTGTTAGGAAAAAAATCCTTTTCTTGTTTTTCCTCGAATTTGAAATTATAATATTTTTGTTCTTCATCTATTCTAATTGAAATATAACCTTTTTCTGTATTTACTTCTGAAACAATTCCCGTTATTTCTAATTCCATATTGCTATTATATATATCTGTTTGTGCATTATCTTTTTCTGCTTCAATAAAATTGGTATCTTGTCTTTGTCCAATAAATAAGTATTGAAAATCTACTACTGTTTTGTTGCTCTTATCAATAACTCCATATTTTTCCTCTTTTTTTGCTATATAATAATTATCGTTTATATTTTTTAATTCTTGATAAATAAACGGTATTTTTTCTTCTCCTGAGATATTCGTTACACCAACTGTATCTCCCCTTTTTAAAATAAAATCTTCTTTTTGTATTGCCAATACATCATCGAACTGGCTTTCTAATACCGTTTCTTGCGATGTATTTATTATTTTTAGTATTCCATCTTTTTTTACAACATATAGGTTGTTTCCACTAACAGGCTTTATTTCATCATATTCAATCGGCAAAATTATTTTTTTATTGCTTCCTATAAGCCCTTGTTTACCATTTTCATTTATAACAATATAACCATTTGCATAATTATCGCCAAATGATTTTATTTCTTTGTATTCAGCTGGTACAATAACATCCCCAACATTACTTGCTAGTCCGGTTTTTCCATCTTTTTTTATAAGCAAACTATTTTCTGTTCCCTTTAAGGAAACTATTTCGTCATAATTACAGTCTAAAATAAGTTTTCCTGCAAAATTAATTAAACCATATTTTCCATCTTTTTTTACTCTTAAAACATTTTCTTCGAACCATAGGTTTTGTGCTTCATTATAATTGTCAATTGCTTCAATTAATTCATATTCTGTAAATAGTTCTTCTTTGTTTTTATTCAATATTTTTGTTTTATATGTACCTTCATTTAGATTTACATCCATCATAGTAATAAATATATCTTTTGATGAGTCTGGTACTATAATCATTTCATCATAATCAAAAGACAATATTTGGTTTCCATCTTGATCAATAACTCCCCATTTTCCATCTTGATATGCTGAAAAATAGGCAATTTTAAAACTGTTATCTTGTTTTGAATTTGGTTCTAATAGCATTTTTATAGAAAAAATACTCATAATAATAACAGCAACACCTATAATAACGCCTAATACTTTTTTCATGTTCAGTTTTCGCTTTGCTTCATATCTTCTTCCATTACTCATTCTATTTCCTCCATTTTAACCTTTTATTTTATCACTATATCATATTTTTAGTTGTATATCAATAATTATATTTCTTTCTTTTTCTTTTATTAAAATGCTACATTATTATTTTTTTGTGGTATAATCTTTTTTATAGAATTTTGTGAGGTGGAAAAAATATGCATGTATTTGAACATGATTTTTATGTGGAATACCCAGATATTAGTTTAGATTGCCACATGAGTTATTATGGTTTTTTTAAATATCTTCAGGAGATTGGTTGCCTACATGCTTCTAAATTACATTTTGGGTTGGACAATATCAATGAAACTGGTTTTGTTTGGATTTTATTAGATTGGAAATTAAAGATTTTTTCAAGACCTTTTTGGAAATCAAAAATTCATATTAAAACTTGGCCTTCTAAAATGGATCTTGCTTCTTGTTTTCGTGATTACGAAATTTATGATGAGAAAGGCAATGTTTTAGCAATTGCAACTTCTAAATGGGTTTTATTTAATATCCGTACTGGTCATATTTCTAAAATTCTGCCAGAGGTTGCATCTAAATTTGCAGTAAATGGTTTACGAGTATTTGATTCAGAAATTGAAAAGCTAAAGGAACCTATTTCCTATGAATCTACGTTTTCTTATAATATATTGCGAAGAGATATTGATACCAATCACCATGTTAATAATTTAAACTATATTAACTTTGCCTTGGAGTCATTACCTCTTGATGTTTACAATTCTATCAATTTTTCTAGTATCGAAATTATGTATAAAAAACAATGTATTTTCGGAAATTTAATTACTTGCTATTATCACAAGGAAACAGAGCAAGAGCATATTGTTACTATAAAAAGTAGTGATGGTAATTTGCTTCATGCTATTATTCGTCTACGTGTATAGTTTTATTAAATTACACTGATATCGGCATGAAAACCATTCGACTAAATAAAGGGATAATCCTCAAGTCCATAACCCTGTAGTGAACCTAAGATTCATCCCTTTGTTTTACCCTATTTTTGCAACAATAACACTCATATCGTCTCTTGCGATACCAAAATCTAAATCAATTGATTCTTTTATAATTAGGTCTGCAATTTTTTGTGGATTATCTGTATGAATGTTTTGTAAAAATTGCTTAAATGCTTCTTCCTTATTTATTGCTTCACGATTAGCTTCTAAAATCCCATCTGTACACATAATTATAATGTCACCTTGTTGTATATCTGTGTCAAACACAACTGATTCAACGTTATTGAGTATTCCTGCCGGTAAGGAAATAGCATGTATCATTTTTATTTCTTTGTTTCTTTTTATATAAGTTGGACAAGCTCCATTTTTCAACACTTCTATGTTTCCCGCATATAAATCTAATATTGCAATATCTAATGTTGCAAAAGTTTCACTTTGTGCCTTCATAGCAATACTTGTGTTAATTAATTCCAATGAAGTTTGTTTTTCAAATCCAGCTCCCATTAATTTTTTTATCATCTTTATTGCAGTGCTACTGCTTTTATTTGCTTCAGTTCCCGATCCCATACCATCTGATAATGCAAGTAGCATTTTTCCATCTTCTAATTTCAATTTTAGGCTACTATCGCCATTTACTATAGATTCTTGTTTGGTTTTACTTACCATTGCTATATTAACTGTATATCTATCTTCTGATACATATGTCTGCAATACTTTTTGCTTATCTGAACCTATATTATTTTTTTGTTTTTGCATTATTATTTTTTCTTGAAATATTTTCTCTAAAATAGTTTCTATTTTTTGGATTTTGCTTACTTCTTCTGTGATGTCTTCTTTTATTTTTGTATAAACATTTACCACAATTTTACCATTTTTCTGTTTTGTTATATTAATATCATAGACACCAATATTTTTTTGTAATAGCAATAACTCGATTTCTTGTTTTTCCTTTTCGAATCTTTCATTATTTTTTTCGCCAATATTTTCTGCAACATTTGAAATAACTTTAGATACACCTTCTAGTCCAATTGATATAGTTTTTTTACTATTTTCTACTTGTTTTTTCCACGCAAAATTTAGTTTAGTTAATTTTGCTGCATGATTTGCAATCTTGGCAATTTTTATAATGTCTTTTTCCACATGTTGGCGTATTTCTTCATCATCTAGACCTGCTAAGTAGCTATTATGCTTCTCTAAAATATCAATGATATCTTGTATGTAGAGTTCTTCTTTTTCCTGCAGTTTTTTGAATAAATCCTTTGCTATACCATTATCTACATTTACTATTTCTTCATAGAGCATATTATTTGATTCATTCTCCATTCCGAACTAGCAACTCATCTATAAAGTTTTCTTTTTGTTTTATATAGTTTTTTTGTATTTCATCTTCATCTACTACTGTTGCTGCTGCTTCCCCGTAAGTTTTAGAAATTTCAAAAATAGTATCTGATACACTATTTAATTTATAAACAGTGTCTTCATTTTCCTCTAACATTCTTTCTTTGGTTACTGGCAAAAATTTTGTTTTACCAACTAAATCTGTAATGTTAATTTCTATGCTTTTTGGTACTACTAATAATCCAATAGAAGCAATTAAAATTTCACGAAAATAGATAAATTCTAAGGTGTTTCCTGTTACCGCATATGTTAGCATTATATTTCCTAATAAAAAGCCTATTACAACACCAATTTTTCCAAAACGATTTAAAATTCCTGCTAACATTCCAGAAATAGCAAAAGCGGCAATAAGTGCTGGTTCTCCTTTTCCTATGATGCCAAGTACTACACCTATAGTTGTTCCTCCGAGTTGCTCCAACTAGTATTCCATTTTTCCACCCTAGTATTAAAACAATTAAAATACATGCTATATTTCTAATTGAAAAGCCAAATACAGTATAATTACCTAATGCCGAAATAGCAATAGCTAAAAACAATCCCGCACCTATTACTTCTTCAATTGTAAATGCTGTTTTTTCTCCATAATCTTTGATTACTGTAATTGAGTTTGTAAAAATTTTATAAAAGATATATGTTATTATAGTAAATAAAACACTTGTCAGTAGGTCGTAAACATAAAAGGTTTTAAAAGCTATTCCCATTGCTTGTACAAGAAAAGTGGAAACTATTAAATGTGCTCCTAATTTTCTTTTTTCATTGCGCACTACATTTTCATACTTTGGCCTGTAAATTAATGAAAATGTTATAAACACTAAAGTTGTTAATATATAAATCAATAATCCTTCATTACCTTGCCCTAAAAAAGTACCTAATCCTGCTACTATATATACCACTCCGACTGGCATTTTATTACTACATGTAGCAGCAAAAATGGCTAATCCAAATGGAGAAATGCCTTCTCCAAAACCGATCATAGACACTCCCAAGCATAATATATAGTATATAATGTTTTGTATTTTAAATATTTCCTTTAATCTCTCTTTTTTCTTTGTTTTTTCATGTGTTTTATAATTGTTCTCCTCAATATCTTCATATTCCACATTAATATTTTGAAACATTTTACTCGCCCACCCTTTTTACTTTTTATTATTTACGTTTTATTTTAGTATAGTTCTATTACTTTTTTTGTCGTTTTTGGAACCCAAATAATAAAAAGTTTTCTACATCTTGTCTTAATTTTTGCTAGTCTTTTTTCTTTTGCATCAAATGTTTTCAAATTATGTCTATTATTTTATTATACTTTGCCTAAAAGTGCAAGGATTTTAGCAAAAAATAAAATAAATTAGTTTTTAAATTTTAGTAGAATGTATAAGAAAAATCATGCATATAACCAATTCCTTCTATACAAGAAGAAATGCACATCTTATGTTAGGTTTTTAATCTAACATTTGACGTGCACTTCAATATTTTCTCTTGTTTTTTGCCACTATGTGGTTATTTTTTACTTCTTACGTAATATTTTTTTCTGAATTAGCACTATTCCTATAGCAACAATAATACCTACTGTAA
The DNA here is from genome assembly GCA_944392885.1 of uncultured Clostridia bacterium. Lineage (GTDB taxonomy): Bacteria > Bacillota > Clostridia > TANB77 > CAG-508 > UMGS1754. The sequence goes on along the minus strand of CALXYG010000005.1, from coordinate 24,306 downwards.
TTGCCAAACCATAATATACTTTGTTTTGCCCTGTTGGGTCTGTTATTGTTACTGTTGCTTCTCCTGTATCTGGCTCTGTTGGCCCATCATGTGGTACATAGTTACCTGGTATACTAGCTTCGTCTCTACGCCCTACTCCATTAATTCTACTCACTATTTCAACGTTATTATCATAACTTAAGTCATCGCTTCCACCTACTGACATAATTTTACTTAGTGTCATTGTAACTGTTTGCGTACTTTCTCCTGGTTTTAGGTCTTGAAACAATTTTTCTGTTGCTTTTATTACTAGTGCTCCATTTGCTATTCTATTTTGTGCATCTTGTTTTAAGATTGTTGTGTCTATTCCTTCTTTTGTCCAGCTTGGATTTATTGTACTATCTTCATCAAATCCTAGCTTTTCTGGATAATCATATACCATTTCTGCTCTTGTTGTTATAATTTCATGTTGATTATTTCCATATTTACTTTCTCCTTCAAAGTAATTATATAGTGTGTCTTTTTCACCTTGGTTTTCAATTCTTATATTGTAGCTTACTTCTAATTGTGCTCCATTGATTAACTCATCATCTAGCTCAATAACCCACTTTTTACCATCTGTCATATTAATTCCTGATGTTATTCCATTTGCTGTATCTACATATATAATTCCTTTGTTACTTATTTTAATTCCTGTTACTTCCTTTATAGCTACAAGTTTTGAAATTGGTCTTTTTACTAATCCAAAGTTTACATTATGCCCTGGAGAAGTATCTTTTATTTGTATTGTCATCGCTTCTACTGTATCTGCATACATCCATGTATTTTCAATCAGTTCGCTTTCATTATTTCCGGCAAGTATCTCTCCTAATTCATTTGTTTGTTTTATTGAGTAATTCATTACAGCTAGTCTTCTGTCTTTGTTGTCTTTAGCGCTAGATGTATTTTCTCCATATCCTGTATATGTTGTTGATTTATAGTCTTGTCCATTTAATTCTATACTTCGCTGAGTATCTCCATATATAAATCTTACAATATATTTACCAGGTACGAATTGTATAAATTTGTACTCTCCTGTTCCTACTTCTACTTCTTTGCTATTTTCATGTAATTTTCCGTTTCTGTCCATATAACTTACTGTTTTGTCACCTGAAAATACCTCTTGCCAGATATATTCATATTCATGCCCATCTATAGTTACTAATTCAATTAATTGCACTCTTACACCATTTTTGTTCTGCTCGTTTCCGTTCTTAACTCCGTCTCCAATCTTTACTCCGTCACTATCTACATAATTATCATGTGTAATGTCTTCCCATACATAACCTATCATAGTTCTTTCAGCTTCTGCCAAATGTAAGTTCAAACCTGGTGCTCTATCTGTATCGTCTTCATAGGTTTCTACATATCTATCCCAGCTACTTATATCTATATTTCCTGGCTCAGAGTTTTTATCTATTAATCCTTGACTTGTTGTATAACCCGTAATTTCTGTAATATGATATTTTTCTCCTAATATTACTCCTCCATTTTCATCTTTTGTAACTTGATACTGGATGTATACATAGACATCTTCATTTGCTCCAATATTTATTTGTTTTAGGTTGTTTGTTCTAATTGTTTTGTAGCCATTAGTTATGCTTCCTTCTGTCCATGTTATACTTCCGCTTTGGCTTCCCTTTTCGTACCAGCTATCTACTAGATTGTATTCTTGAGCATAATAACTTGTTAATTCACTTACTGTTGCTTGCTCACTTGAATAATTTTTGATCTTTATTTTGTATGTAATGTATACCTCTAATTCGCTCTCTTCATCTGTTCTTACTGGTTTTCCATCTTCATTATAATCTGTTATTCTATAGTTGTAGTCTGATTTATAAATTGCTTGATTGTAAACTCTACTAATATCTGCTGCTTTGGCCTCTATGTTAATTGCAGTTCCTTCATCTCTTTGGCTATAATCATATGTCGCATTATAACCATTTATGGTTAGGTCTACCTTCTGTACGTCTGTCATTATTCCTAGGTTTACTTGTGGTCTTTCTATTAATCCTAAATTGATGAATTTTACGTAATCTGCTGTTCCACTAAAATTACCTTCTGTTCTTGCTAGGATTTTTGTTTGTTCATAGAAGCTTTCATCTCTTATTATTGTTGAAGTATGTTTTTGATTATCTCTTGTATAACTTAGTTCTACTGTATTACCTCCACTACTGTTTTTTGCTGTTCCTTTTACAATCTCATAAAATTTTGCATTTAATGAATTTCTTTCTGTTTCTCTTTCTTCTCCTGCTGATTTTTCTCGTGTATAGTTACCACTATTTAATCTTGTTACTTGTACTGGTATATATTGTTGTCCTCCATATTCAAATGTAATCATATATGTTTCATTTACTGGGATGTTTTGTGTTACTCCATTTATTGTTGCTTTTGTAAATAGGTAGTTACCATTTGCATCTGTTGTTGTTTCTGCAATTATAGTATTTAAATCTTCTGCTATATACAGTCTTACAGTAACTCCTTGCAGTTTTTGGTCTTTATCTGTTAATATACCATCTCTTTCTTCTTGTTTTCCCTCAATAGCATCTAGCCAAACTGTTCCTCCCATGTCGGTATATAGAATTGCTAATCTTTCAAAATCGTCATCATCTTCTTGTCCTCTTACATAGTTTCCATTGCTTCCTGATCCATAATAATTTTGCCAGTTTGCTTCACTTGTTGGTAGATTAATATTATTTTGTGTTGAGTCTGTATCACTTGTTATATAAAACACTTCTTGGGTATTTTTGTCATAATATGCATATTTACTTACTTCTGAAATGTTTACTATTTTTTCATTTGCTACTGCACCATCTTTTACTCTGCATATTACTTTTACTTCTGCATAATCTAATTCATCTCTATATACCATTCCATTTTCTGTAGCTTCACTATATTTTTCTAATTTTCTGTCTTCCAAGTATGTAGTTGTTAACACTGTTTTTCCATTTTCTGTTGTTACTCTCCACTTGTAATCCACTCCGTCTACAACACTACTTACATACTCTAAGTGTGTTGGTAAATAGTCCTTAATTTCCTTTGCATAACCATCTGCTGTTCCTTCATTATATACTCTAATAGTATATGTTACTATATCTCCAATTTTTACACCTACTACTTCTTTAGTATGATTATATATTGCTGTAGTTTGTCCGTTTCTAAGTGGTGAAGTATCTACTTGTGGAACTCTATTTGTTATTGACTTGTCATTTAATGCTGTAATAAATTTACGTAATGCAATGTCTACACATTCTACATTAAATTCCATATTTAGATATGTTGGTGTAACTGTTCTCTCACCATATGCAACACATAGTGGTTGTGCTGTTCTGTTGCCTGGAGGGTAATTACTAATTGTTCCACAATGTGCATTTGATTCATGTACTTCACCACTTTTATCTACATAAGCTCCTTTAATCTCTTCACCACAGTTTGCTGCCGCAGCATAAATTGGTGCACAATTACTGCATGGGTCTGATGGAGTACATGGAACTAATTCATAAGCAGTTTTCTTGCCAATATATCCCCCTCCACAATATCCTCCATTGCATCCAGCTCTTACTGTAGATGTACCAACATAATATTGTTTATACGTACCTGTATCTTTATTCCATCTATAGTATACCTCCTGTACATTTACACTTTGTCCTGGATTACAGTAAAAATATTGAAGGCGTGATTTTCTAGTGTAACCAGATGAACCTCTGATATAATATGATACTCTTCTATAAATTGCAACTCGTTTTCTTCCAGCGTACTGCGTTTTTTCAAGCTCTTTATTATCTTCACATATAATATATTTATAATTCTTTCCACAATAAGCACTTACGCTGGTGCTTTTTGCTTTATAGCCTGCATAGTGAACTCCATCAATTGTGTCTCCACAATTTGCAGCTTCCAATTGCTTTCGATGTTTTGAACATAATGTCATGTTTCCACTTCCACCTTGTGAATAGTAGGTTCCGTTCATTTTTATTGCATGACCTGTTGCTTCTAAATTATTAAATTGGAAGGTTAAATTTGCTTTACTTATAATGACGCTTCTATCTATAAATATGTAGAATTCTTGGTTTGGTAGTGGATAATTATATGCAACTCCTCCTACATTGTTAGTTAATGCAGATCCATCTGCATTTCTAAATCCCCATAAACTTGAATCTACCGCGTTTCCATTTTGGTCTCTTAGTGTTGCTCCTTCAACTGAGCCAAATCTTGTTCCACCATAATATGTCATAGTATAATTTATTTTAAATGGTCCTACTATTCTTCTAGAGTCTGTTCTTTCTTGTGTTTCTATCACTTGTGGTTCTTTATAAGTATTGCGATATTCCATAAATTTTACAGCAGCATTATATAAATCTCCACCATTTGCATGTTCCATTCCATCATTTCTGCTTAAATTAAAGTTTGTTCTCCATAAAGCGCCTTGAATTGTTTGTCTATATAAATCTCCTGTTTCTCCTTTTCTAGGTTCTGATAGAATATATGCTACATCATCATTTCTTCTTTTTTCTTCTCCAGATTTACTGTAAGTTGCATGTGTTTTTGGCATTGTTGTACTAGAAGAAATACAGAATATATTTTGCCATGCTTCTACTTCTGCTCTTGATAAACTAACACTACCGCCATTTGCTAATGTATTCCACCAAGCTTGTTCCTGTGATGTTAATCTTGCGGTTTGAGAAGTTGAAGAGTTTCCTGTTGTTACACTGCCACTAGACTTTAATATTATTTCATTTTCTCTTAGTACTCTAGTTTGAAAATGTGATGCCTCTACATTGCCTGATATAATTATACTTCCTAGTAATATAAGCATTACTATTGTTATTTTCTTGGCAAGCTTCATTTCTTCCCCTCCTATCTTTTTATTTTTTTGTTTAGATTATTTGTTTTTTTCATGTTTTTTCTCCTTTTAGTATAGGTTTTATTCTATATTTGTAAAATAAATTTTATCTGCTTTTTAATACTTTTCTATTTATTATATAGATTCCTGTTGCTAATATAATTAAAACCACTATTCCTAATGTAATATACACAACTTCTGAGCCTGTTCGTACTCCTAATAGTACATTTGCAGATGATATGTCATCTTCTCCTTGTACTTTATTATTTGGTGTTGAATCTTTGTCTTTTATGTTATCTTTGTTTTCTACTTCCGCTAATTCTGCTGTATTATTAATTAATCCTACATTATCTTCTGTCATGTTCTTCCTAAGCACTAGTGCAAGTTCCTTTGTTTCGCCCGGTTCTATTTCTAGGTCTTTTAATTCGCTATTATATAGATTGCCATCTTCTCCTTCTACCCATGTTCTATTTAGTTCTGTGCTAAATATCATTCCTGTTGGCATATAGTCTACTATTTTCTTTACTTTTCCTGCTTGTTCTCCTTCATTTTTTATTGTGATTTTATATTCTATTAGTACAACTGTATCATTTAAGTATTTTCCGTTTATATCTACTTTTGCAAAATCGGTTGTATTTTCATATGTCTTTGTTCCTTCTTTATTTTGAACAACAACTTTGCTTACTTCTTTTGTTAAACTCATATCAAATATTGGTGTTTTTACAAGTCCTATGTTCATATGCTGAATATCTTCATCTATTACCTCTATAACATCTGTTAGTGCTTGTCCTTTTTCTCCTGCAATTGCACTAGAATTTATTTCTAGTTGGCCTGTTTTGCGGTATTCTGTTACTTGGTAACTATCTCCTTCATAACTGAATATTATTTGATATTCCCCTTTTGCAATTCCTTCAAATGAATAACATCCATTAGAATCTGTTATTGTTGTTTTGGCAACTAGATTTTCTGAAACATTTTCTAGACTTACTTCTATGTTTTCTAATAGTTTTTCGTTCTCTTCTTTTATTCCATTTTCGTTTTCATCTAACCATGCAATTCCACTTATTATATAATTTTCTTCTGTTCCTGGGTTGTCTGGATTTTCTGGTGTTTCAGGGTCAGTTGGCTCTTCTGGATTTCCTCCTTGGCTGTCTTGTTTTTGAATTTTAATTGTCCATTTTATTTCTTCTCCATTAACTATCATCACTGGTGTTATTGTTTTATATTGTCCTTCATAATTTTTTGGTAATTCATTAATACTAGCTTCTACCTCACATATATATGTTTCTTCAGGTGAAATTGTTATTTCCTCTAATTCGACTGTTCTTTCAGTCATAGACATTTCATTTAAATTATCCTGTTTACCATAAATTACTGATATTGGTTCAAGCTCTTCTGGTAGATTTATACTTACTTGGAATCCTTCCTTCTCTATATTACCTGCATTTTTAGCTTCAATCATTAATTTAATTTTATCTCCAACCTGATTAATATTTCCAACATTTTCTGTTAGTTTTGTTACATTAATTTCTGGTTTTACAATTACTGTTTTAACTACGTTTGATGTGATTGGATCCATACCGTCATAAGTAGCGGTAACTGAATTGCTTATTTCTTTTTCATATATATTTTCACTAAGCTGATTTGTTGTTACTATAAGTGTTAATATTGCACTTGGTTCATATGTCATATCTCCTACATTCCATGTTACAACTCTATTCTTTGCATCATAGATTGTGGCATTTTCCACTTCTTCATATTCTCCTGTTTCCACATTGTAAATTTCTAGTGTCGCTTGTTCATATGTTACTCCTGCTGGTAAGTAATCTTTTACAATAATATTTTTTATTGGGTCTGGTTCATCTGGTTCAGGTTCTTCGTCTGGTGGTATCTCTTCTACTTCATCATCTGGCTTAGGTAATGGTTCTTCTGGTGTTTCTTCAGGCTCCTCATCTGGATTTACTGGTAATAAATAATCACTTATATTATTTACATTTATAATATAGCCAATTTTATGATTTTCTAGTATTTGTATATTTTCTGCTCCTGAATTCATAGTCAATTCGATCCTTGGCTTCTCTTCTGGTTCTACTTCAATATCAGGTTGTATTGGTAAATTTGTTTCTCCTTCACTTACTTCTTCTGATGTTGCCTTTAAATAAGATGTAATTCCTGTTTCCGCTGTATTCCCTTCTATTTCTGCTACAAATTTATCTTCTCCTGCTTCGTCCTTATTAATTAATTTCGCCCCTATTACTAATGTACTTCCATTTCCATTTGTTAGAGGATTAAACTTTGTTTGTGTTCCTTGTAAATTAATTTCTATTACCCTTTGTCCTTCTTTTTCGCCTACTTCTATTTGGTTTATTTTCAACTCTTCTTCAAATAATAAGTTTGTATTTGTTATTTCTACTTCTTCTACAAATTTTGGCAAATTGATTCTTACAATTGGGTTTACATACAATATTGAATTATCTTTGTTATTTCCAAATTCTACTCTTAGTTCGATTGATTCTTCTTTATTGTTTATACTATCTTTGTTACTTTCTATTTTTAAATTACTTACTGCTTCTTTAAGCTCTTTGTTTCCAGTTAATTCGTAGGTTCCACCATTTACTCCATTTCCTACATTAGTTTTTTCTTGTATGTTTTTAAATTTTTCTACTTCGTCTCTATTATATGCCAAATCTGCTTTAATTGCTTTTGTATGATTTATTATCAATGTTCCTTCTGTCTTTGGCGCAGTCGTTTTGAGGATTATTGTGCCTTCATTATTCTCATAATTTATTACATAGCACCCTTCTTCTTGGTTACTATGTTTGTCAATTATACCTATCTGTCTTCCAGCACTATTTTCTATTAGAATACTACCTTCTTCTCCCAATATTTTGTTGAAATTTTCTATTGAAATTTTAGATGTTTTGTAATAGATATAATCTAATCCTTGTATATTGCTACTATATTCTACTCCTTCTTGATTAATAAAATTAGCTGCTCTTTCTGTTATTACTATTTCTTCTATTATGTCTGATTTTACAATATTAATTCTTTCTTTTGTTTTATATTCTGTTTCATATTCTCTGTTATTACTATTATAATTTGCATATATTCTTGCTTTATTAATTTCACCTTCTATCTCAATCTCACCATTTATTATACTTCCTTTTTCTTCTGTTAGCTCATCTTGATTTTCTATTATTTTTTCTACTGTTTTGTTTTCACTATTACTATAATTTTCTACATATATTTTTGCTTTTCTATTTATTACTACTGCTTCTTCTTCACTGTTGTATGCTTCTTCTCCACTGTTGTATGCTTCTTCTCCATATTCATATGTAATTATATATTCATCTTTTCCACTATGTTTACTATAAACTGTTTTATTTGACTCCTCGTTTATTACTTCTATCTCAATAATTCCAATTTCTTCGTTATAGTTCCAGTCCAATTTTACTTCTTCATCTTTGTTTCCATTTGTCATTTCTGTTTTACTACTATTTACTCTAACTTCTTTTACTTTAAATCCTTTATAATCTGGTACACTAACTTCTATTTTGGTTTTGCTAATTGGTAAACTTGTTTCAATTCTTTCTATTTCTATACGTTCTTGTAATATAATTCCTTTTTCTTCTTTTTCATATGTTTTATATGTAGTTAATTCACTTTTTGCCTCTATTTTACTATTTCCTTCCCACCCTACATTTAATATAACTTCTTTGTTTATTTCAATCTCATTACCTTCTGGGGTTATATAGGTTCCTGTTAATTTTACTTTGCTGTTTTTGTTAATATCTTCTATATTAAAAGTATCTTGTATATTTAATCCTATTGGTATTTCCAATATTGCTTCTGTTCCATAAGTAATTTGCTTTAAATAAAATGTGTTTTCTGCCTTTGAGCCTATTATTTCTGATTCTCCTAGTTCTCCTTTTATTTCATAATTGGCTTCCTGAATTTCTATTTTGCCGTTTTTTAGAAAACCTGCTTGTTTTACATTCAGGTGAATATATAATCTTTCAACTGATTTAGCATCACAAATAAGTGAATGGATTTTTTTTCCTTCACTTTCAAAATACGCTCCAAATTTTACATTTTCATGGGCTGTTTCTTCATTTTGGTTTTCTAAGTTTGCTACTGCATAGCTAACTGCTGTATTCCCTATTAATACCAAATTTCCTGCTGTAAGTGCTATTATTAACACGCTTGCCAATATTTTTTTTAAAATTTTGTTTTTCATTATAGTTCCTCCTTGTTTTACTGTTTTTACAATGGACTAACTTATTTTGCATATTTTTTGCTCTTCTTTAAAAGCTATCTCACATTGATTTTCTAACTGACATAATATCTCTTAATACTACTATTTTGTTTTAATCTTTACATTTTTTTTATTATTTGTCAATAGGTATTCTCCTATTATATAAATACAATTGAGTTTTCTTGTACGGAACTTCATATTTGCTTTTTTATTACATTTTCTTTACATTTTTTTGTTTTTATTTCATAGTTATATTATATACTTTTTATGTAAAGTTTTCAATGTTTTTTTTGCATTTTCTCTTAAAACATATATGTTTTTGTCACACTTTTATTTTTTTTCCATAAAATATACTAGTAATTTTTTTTCTCATTTTACATATATTTTAAATAGATGGGAGGGGTATATAATGGATAATAATATATCAGATATGATGAAAAATTTCTCTGACATGATTGGAAATAGTACTTCTTCCGCTGGTTCTAATGGCATGGATAATGATACAAAATCTTCTACATCTTCTTTTGACTTTTCTAAAATTTCTCCCGATATGTTAAATAATTTTGCCTCTATGTTCCAAAAAGGCGGCTCTAATAATAAAGAAAAGTCTAATATCGATATAGAGACCATTTTGAAGATGAAAAATGTTATGGAGAAAATGAATCAGGCTGATGACCCTAGAAGTAATTTGTTAAAATCTTTGAAGCCATATTTAAAACCTAGTAGAAAAGATAAAGTTGACCAATATATTACTTTATTTAATATGAGCAAAGTTATGGAATTTTTTAAAGAATCTGGTGGTGGTAAAACAAAATGATTTATTCATATCCGTATTTACGCCACCATTTTTTTCCACCTATATATAGAAAATCTCCATTTTCATATAACTTTGACCAACAAAGAAACAATGAATTCTATTCGTCCAAGGAATGCTTAAATCGCAATCAAAAGCAGAAAGAAGAAAAGAGCGTTTTAAATGAAGAAAATATGAGCTTTGAGGATAAACCTGTTTTTGAACTTTTTGGAATCAAGCTGTATTTTGATGATTTGCTTCTTTTGGGATTATTATTTTTCTTGTATTCAGAGGATGCGCAAGATAAGGAATTGTTTTTTGCATTGATTTTATTACTCTTGTCGTAAATATGTACAAAGATATCCTGTAATATTCATTTTTCTGTAGAATACTATTTTTTAAGTTACAGAAAATACATTTATTATAACTTAAAAAAGCGGGCTTTACCCGCTTTTTTGTTACATAGAAATAATATAAATTTTTATTCTAAAATAATTTCATTTTCCTGAATATATGCATATGTTCTTTTTGTTTCAACTTGTTCTTCTTTTTTTTCTAACTCTTTTACAATGTTTGCGATACGTACTTGTGGTGCTTCTATTGATGACGCCGTAACTATTGCTTTTTTATTTCCTTTTGCTCCTGCATGTGCTAGTCCACGTAATATGCCAATAACAGCAATATTTTCTCCAGCAATGATTTCTGCTCCTCCGTTTAAGTCCCCTATTAGTACAATGCTTCCTTCATATTCTAATTTTTGTCCAGATCGTAATGAGCCTTTATGAAATTTTGTGTCTGAATTTTGTATTTCATCTTCGAATGTTCTTTTTATACTATGTAATCCTAATACTCTTGGGCTATCAAATACAACACTTACATTAATAGATTCTTTTATCAATGTTTCTATTTCCTCAATTTCCCTATTTTTTAACACTTTACCTGTTACATAAATTGGTGTGTTTTCCTTTCCATATAATTTCTTTAATTCTATTATTTTCTTCTTTAGTTCTTTTAATATTTCTTCTTGTGAGGCTTGCTCATGAATTTTTAATATAATTTCATTTTGCTTTTGTTGGATGACAATATTTGTTTTTCTCATGATTTTCCTCCTATTTTAATGTAATTTTTTATCGAATTTCTTCTGTATAACCTGTTGCTGTCATATCTTCTTTTACTTCATTCATATTCATACCAAAATATTCTCCAATTATATCTCTTGCTACTTCTGCTGTATACCAACCATGTCCACCATTTTCTACTAGTACAACAACTGCAATTTCAGGGTCATCATATGGTGCAAATCCCGTAAACCATGCATTTATATCGCCTGTATTGCTTTCCGTAGACCCAGTTTTCCCCCCTACTTCAATATTAAAGTTTCTAAATACAGCATGTGCAGTTCCTCCTGTTTCATAAGTTACTGATTTCATTCCTTCTAATACTGTCTGTATATTTTCAGATTTTATGTCTAATTGCTCTTCTGTATCTTCTGTTAATCCTAGTTTTTCATTTACAAAGCTATTTATTTCTGCTTTATCAACTTCTGTTCCATCTGCTTTTATTATGCTTTTTATTAATGTTGGATTTACTACTTTTTGACCATTTGTTAATATACTAATATATCTGGCAATCTGTATTGGAGAGAAGTTATTATCACTTTGGCCAATAACAGCGTTTAGTGTATCTCCTAGATACCACTCTTCTCCATTTTTCTTACTATTGGTTTCTCCTGCTACTGTTCCTGAAACTTCTCCTGGAAGTTCAATTCCAGTTTTTTGACCTAATCTAAAATAGCTTGCATATTTTTCTAACATTGCTATTCCCATACGATATCCTACTTCGTAGAAAAAGTAGTTACAGGATTTTTTTATGGCGTCTGAAACGTTTAGCCAACCATGTCCGTATCCATAGTCGTTATATACCCAACATCTTGGTTTGTGTCCATATGGAAATATTCCAGTATCATTAATTCTTTCTGTAGTTGTAATGGTTCCTGTTTCTAATCCCGCAACTGCTGTAACCATTTTAAAAATAGATCCTGGTGCGTAGGCACCTTGAACAGCTCTATTAAATAGTGCATTTCCTTCTTCATATTCATCCCATTTGCTATTACTAATACCATTTACAAATTGTTGTGGTTCAAAATCTGGTGCGCTAACAAGGGCTAGCACTTCACCAGTATTTACGTTCATAACAGCAGCAGCTCCTCCTTTTGCCTCACTACTACTTCCAAATCCACCATTACGTATTTTTTCTATATTAGTTTTTAAAGCATCTTCTGTAATTTTTTGTAGGTTTGCGTCAATTGTAAGTACCACATCACATCCTGCAATTGCTTCTTTTGATATGTATTCTCCTGTTGTTGTTCCATTAACTGCCATATCAATTTGCTTTATTCCATTTTCACCACGCAAATATTCTTCCAGAACATATTCTAAACCTGTTTTTCCAATATAATCATTAGCATTATAACCTTCATCTTTTCGTTCTTCATATTCTGGTCCAGAAATTGGTCCTACATATCCTAATATGTGAGAAGCAACACTGCCTAAGCAATAATTTCTGATTGGATCTGCTACCATATTAATACCCGGAAATTCCGCTCCTCGTTCTCCTAGTTCATTAATACTTGCATTTGATATGGATTTTGCAATTGTCACCGGTTTTGTTGAACTATACCCATTTTCTGAGATTTCATACCTTACAATTAGAATTTTTCTTATTTCCTCTGGCGATTCTTGTTTTATTTCATATTTTTCTTTTAATTTATAAAAGGCTTCTTCTGGTCCAGTTTCTTCTGCTAAATCATATTCTTTTTTAAAATTTTGTAATTTTGTTTCAGATGAAAAAGTATAAGCATATGGGTTGATAGCTATTGGAAAATTATCAATATATGTATCATTATTTTTTTCTAGGACATTTATCATAGTCAATATAGAGTTGTTTAAAGTTTCATTATCAATTTTGGTTTTATATAATTCTAATTTAGTAGCTGCCTGTGTGTTAGCAATTACATTACCTGTTCTATCTAAGAAAGAACCTCTTGCTGCTTGCAAAGTACTTTCCCTAGTTAACCTTGTGTTTGATTGTTCTCTATATTCGTTTCCCTGTATTATTTGAAGGTTGAATAATTGCAAAAGCAATACAATACCAGTTGAGTATACAAGAACCGTCATTAAATTATATCTTAATCTACTCCTTTTGTTTGTATTATTTTTTTCTTTCAAATCTTCACCTTCCTTAAAAATATCTTGTCAGTATGTTTGAGCCTTTGAATATTTGTTCCATACTATATCCTGCTTTTTGGATAACTGGGTAAAATATAATAATTAAAATTGAATTGTAAATTGCCTCAATTAACACAATCCTTATTAGATTAATTAATTCTACTTCTGTTTGATATATTAGTACTAAAAGAAAGTAGCTCATAAATTCAAAAAAAATAGTAGCTCCCAAACACATTAGAATTATTGTAAGTTTGCTGTCCTTTGAGAAGTTTTTGTCTAGATAACCACCAGAAAATCCAACAATCCCTAATAATATTCCAGATATTCCAATTCTAGTTCCGATAAACGCATCTAATAGTAGACCAAATACCATACCTGTTATTGTTCCAACTGTTTGACCTGCAAATAAACCTATACATAGAACTAATACAATAAATAAGTTTGGTTTTATACCTGCGATTGTAAACCAATTGAAGAAGTTTGCTTGTAATATATATATAATTAAAAATGTTACAAATAGTATTACTATGGTTAATACTTTTTTCATATTTGCCTTTCACCTAGCTTTCCGTTTTCTTGGAGAGTTTAGTTTTCCTATATGGAGAATATAGCATATTGCAAAACTACTTATTTTATTACAAGAACTGTTTCTATCTTGTCAAAATCCACTGCCGTTTCAATAATTGCATATCGATTTGTTATATTTTTTGTATTAATGATTTCTTTAATTGTCCCTATGTGAATTCCTTTTTCATATATTCCGCCCATTCCTGATGTTTCTACATTGTCTCCTTGTATTAGGCTTGTTTCTGGTGGAATATATGTTGCTTTTAGTGTTTGATTTTCACCTAATAGACCTCTTAATAAAATGCCATCTCGTGATGTGCTAATAGTCGCACTTACGGTGCTTGCTGGATCAATAATTGTTCGCACTTTTGCAGTTGTTTCAGTTACAGATATAATATGTCCTACTAATCCTTCTTCTGATATAACTGTCATATTTGTATTAACTCCATCTTTTGTTCCTATATTTATAACTATTGTACTACTTAGATTGCCTATATCTTTATTAATTATGTATGCTGGTATAGTATTATACTCTGAATATTTTTCTGTCATCTTCATATATTCTCTCAAGGTTGCATTCTCTGCTTTAATAATCTCTAATTCTCTCAATGACGCTTCTAGTTGATCATTTTTCTCATTTAATTCTTCATTTTCCTCTTTTAGATTATTAATATCTATAAAAAAAGCATCGTTACCTGCTAGTTTGTTTTTTAAATATGTAAGCCCATTTTGGATAGGCATTACAAGTGTAGAAAATGCATTTTCTACATCGGTTAAATTTTCCAAATTAATATTTGTTAGAATAACTAATACAATTAGAAATATAATTGTAATAATTATTCCGAATAATTCCATTACTTTTTTTTCGATACATAATTATCTTCTCTTTCTAGCATTAATTAACACACTTTTTAATCTTTCAAGATCTTCTAGTGTTTTACCTGTTCCCTTTACTACACAATCTAATGGATCCTCTGCAACATAAACTGGCATTCCGGTTTTTAGACTTAATAATTTATCTAAATTTTTTATAAGTGCTCCTCCACCTGCTAATACAATCCCTTTTTCCATTATATCAGATGCAAGTTCTGGTGGAGTTTTTTCAAGTGTTCCCTTTATTGTTTCTACAATTTCGTTGATTGAATCTGCAATTGCCTCTTCTATTTGTGTAGATGTCACAATTATATTTTTAGGAAGCCCTGTTCCCAAATCTCTTCCCCTGATTTCCATACTCATTTCTGTCATTAAAGGTTGTGCACAACCAATTTGCATTTTGATTTCCTCTGCTGTTGTTTCTCCGATTGCAATATTCATCTCTCTTTTTATATAGTTAACTATATCTTCATCTAATTCATCTCCTGCAATACGCAATGAGTTACTAATAACTATCCCACCTAGTGAAATTACCGCAACTTCTGTAGTTCCACCACCAATATCTACAATTATACTTCCGCTTGGCTCAGCTACTTCTAAATTAGCCCCAATGGCGGCTGCCATCGGTTCTTCTATTAAATATACTTCTCTTGCACCCGCTTGGATTATTGATTCTTCTACTGCTCTTTCTTCAACTTCGGTGATTCCTGATGGCACCCCTACTACTACTCTTGGCCTTCCTGCATTATAGCGTGCACATACTTTTGAAATAATATTTTTTAACATTAACTGTGTTGCAGTAAAGTCTGCAATGACACCATCTTTTAATGGTCTTACTGCCTTGATTTGATCTGGAGTTCTTCCAAGCATTTCTTTTGCCTCATGTCCAGTCGCCAAAATTTCTCCGCTTCGTCTATCAATAGCTACAACAGATGGCTCTTTTAGAATAATTCCTTTTCCTTTTAGAGTAACTAAAATATTTGCTGTTCCTAAATCAATTCCAATATCTTTTCCTCCTAAGTTAAAAAGTCTCATGTTTTACTCCCTTTCCTTCCTTTTCTTCTCTCGATATAGTAGGCTTTTGTATTCTCCGGTCTCCAATAATAATATGGTCTAGTAATGTAATTCCCATAATATCGGCTGCTTCATAAATACGGTCATTGACACGAAAATCTTCTGTGCTTGGTGTTGCATCCCCTCCTGGATGATTATGAACAAGAATCATTTTGTTTGCTCCACTTTGAATAACTTCTAATAGAATTTCTTTCGGCTCTATTGTAGCAAAATTTCTACTTCCATATGCAACATTAGCTATTTTTATTAAATTATTTTTACTGTTTAACACTAACACTTTTGCTACTTCTCTTTTTTCGTAACGCATTTCTTCCATTAATAGTTTTGCTACATCATGTCCTGTTTTAATATGAATTTTCTTTGTGTTTAATGGTGTTGCCATACGCTTTGCTAGTTCACATACTGCTTTTAATTGTATTGCTTTTACTTTTCCAATCCCATGAATTTTCATTAATTCTTTTAGTGATATATTTTGCAACTGTCTTAGTTCCTCTCCGTTTGCGAAGTTCTAACACTTTTTGTGCTAGAGTTACAGCTGTATCTTTTTTAGTTCCAGTTTTTATGATGATAGCTAATAGTTCTGAATTTGATAGTTTTTCTTCTCCATATAATTCTAGTTTTTCATATGGTCTTTCACTAATAGGGAGCTCTTTCATTTTAATTGGCATAATTTCTCCTTTTGTCTCGCCCCCAGTTTTAGATTTTAAATTTTGCGATAAATAAAAATTGCAATGGCCATTCCAATGATACTAGCAATATTTATTCGGAACATTAGGCCAAATGTAATTGTTGTAACACTCAGGTTTAATTTAATTGGATTTTCAAGTCCAAACTCTTCTCCATAAGATAGCCACCATAGAAAATCAACATTTTTTGCTATTTCTCCAAGTAGACCACCTAATACAAGTCCAGACAGTAAGAATATTAATAAAATCCATATATTTTTTTCTTTTGTTGCCACTTTTATTACCTCCTATAATTTTGTTTACGAATTTCTTGTTCTTTTTATTTGCTTTATTATATATGCTTTTTGTAAATTTTTCAAGTAAATTACTGTTTTTTAAATTACAAAAATATAAATTTGGAATAGAAAAAAGTAATTAAAGTTAATATGTAAAATGTTTCTATATAAAAACATTTTTCTTGTATTTAACATTAAATAATTTAACTATTAAAATTTTTATATATATTTTTTGCTTGCACCTTTTTTTGCAGTTAAACTATAATATAAATAAGAGTTATTTAAAATTTGCTTTTCCATAATTTATACATTTTATTTTTCATTTTTTTATAGTATAATAAATTTATAATTATTCATTGGGGGTATTTACTTTGAAAATTGAAAAACTTTCTGAGAATAAAATAAGGATTATTTTAAATTTAGAAGATTTAAAGAAAAAAAACATTGACTTTCATTCATTTATGTCAAACCCTATTGAATCTCAATCCTTATTTTTGGATATGCTACATACTGCAGAACAGGAGATTGGATTTGTTACTAAGGATTATAAAATAAGTATTGAAGCTTTTGCAATGTCTGATGGAAATTTTGTTTTGACTGTTACAAGGGATTTAGAAGATTTGCCTAAAATTGATAGAAAGAAAGTACATATTAAAAGAAAGTCTTTTGATTTTACAAAAACTACAGCTATTTATACTTTTTATTCTTTTGATGACCTTTGTTCATTTTGCGAATTTATAAGAAACAATTCTAATTATAGTGGGGTTTCAAATATTCATAATACTTCTCTTTATAAGTATAATGGTAGTTATTACTTGTGTTTTCATAACATTGTCCGGTGGCATAAAAAATTTGAAGGGCTTTTGTTCAATTCTTACAGAGTTTTCAACTTTTGTAGATTCTTCTGAATTGTTTGAAAGGAAACTAATAGAACATGGTTTTTTACTTATTGAGTATGATGTAATTAATGTAATAATAAAAAATTTTTGCTAGCTAAAAATAAAAGTAGTCAATATTTGTACTGAACCCAAAAAATTGGACATTTTTTATATTGGCTACTTTTATTTTTTAATATAAATAGTTTTGTGGATTTTGTGCAACTCCATTTACTCGAATTTCTAAATGTAGATGCGGACCACTTGAGTTTCCAGTACTTCCGACTGCTGCAATTGTTTGACCTTGTGATACACTACTCCCAACTGATACATATAATTTATCACAATGTGCATAATATGTTTGAACTCCATTACTATGTGTAATTATAATTAAATTTCCATAAGAACCTTTCCAGCCAGCATATGTAACTTCTCCAGATGATGCTGCTTTTATTGCAGTTCCCCTATTTGTTGCAATATCAAGTCCTGTATGTGTGCTTCTACCTCTACTCCCAAATCTTGATGTAATAGTTCCTGATACTGGTTTTGTTAAACTAATTCCTAAATTTACTCTTGCTCCTGTATTTATAGTTTGAGAAGTATTGGCATAACCTGTACTTGCATATTTTACAACCTGTGGAGCGGGTTTTATATATAATTTTGAAACTGCTGCTTCTGAGTCAATTAGTTCAGGCATTTCTGTACTATATTTTTTTACGTATGCTAGCTTTTCTTTGTTGCTACTATTTTTTTCCTTTAATTCTTCAATTGTTTTTTCTGCATCCTCTTTTGTAGCAACATATGCTTTTTCTACTGCGCTATCTGTTACCGCATAATAGTTATAATAAGTAGTCCCCGCATTTTTTATTTTTTCAAATATTTCTTCATCATTTGTTTCATTGTCTTTTTTTAATAGGCATAATTGATATTCTGGAAGTGTATCTATTTGTACAAATGCAATGTTGTTTCCATCTCCATTTTTGATATATTCATTAATTCTATCTTGCAGATTGCTTTTGTTATTGGTATAACCGAATAAATTCACCTTGAAATGTAACGCTATACATTGGTTTATATAAAAGTGTGATTGTTGCTACGATTAGTATCGCCGAAACTGCTACTAATAATAGGAACTTTATCATTGTTCTTACATGGATTAATAACCTTTTCATAAGATAACTTTGCTCCTTTTTTGTATAGTTGTATACGTAAAATCTTATATAGCCAAGATAAAGGTTGATTTTTTATATACAATAAGATTTGATTTTTTTATTTTATAGGATTACTTGTTTTTTCACAAGAAGGTTTTGCTTTGTTTTTTTTTGTTTATTCTAATTATACTTTAATTTTCTTTATTTATGTCTGTTTTTCTTTTTTTATTAGATATTTCTTATTTCCGTAAGCAATATTTTTATTTATATTGCCTTCTATCAAATTTTTTTCTAGATATACTAAAAAGATAAGTCTTTTAAACTTATCTTTTTAGTATATCTGATTCTTTTACAATAAGGTTATGCTTCCTTAAATGGTCCAAGCAAAGCTAGGTGACATATGTTTTGCATTTGCAACAGAGACTAACTTAGCAAAAATGCCTTTTATTTCTGTAATTCATCTTTTACATTTGTAATATCCATCTGGCTTGCAGGTGCTGCTGGTTTGTAATACCCTTTGGTTTGAGCAACTTTAAATAGCTCGTATTGGAATGATTCGCTACTATTTCGAATTGTTTGGATTGTTTGTCTTAACTCTTGGTTTGCTGCTTCTGAAATAGCTCCTTGATAAGTAGTAAGTTCTGCCTTTATATTCTCTAAGATATCGTTAACCATTATTTTTTCTTCCATGTTTCCCTCATAATTATTTAAAAATGTCATTAATTTCGTTTTTGTGTTTAACGCATCCTGTGCTGATTTTGTAAACATCTGCTTAATTTGCGGATCTACGCATTGTGATGCATAGGTATTTAGTTTTTGATAACATGTTTCTTGCGTTCCTATTAAATGTCTCAAATTTTGTAATTCTACCTGATTTAGATTTGACATATTTTTCCTTCCTTTCTTACCAATGTTTATAGTTTTATTATTACCTATCTTATTGTTTTTATACAGAAAGTTTAAGGTAAAATTACGTTTTTCTTATTATTTTTTTATTCAATTATTTCTAATCCTGCAAATTTAGCCATTAATCGTTTGTGTCCTACTTTATCAAATTCAATATCCACTTTTATGTCATTTTCTTCTTCCTCTAGTTTACTTATTGTTCCCTCTCCAAATTTCTTGTGATATACTCTTTGTCCTTTTTGATATTGACTTATATTGATTTCTTGATTAGCCTTGTTTATAGTATTTAAGAAACTTTCTGCTGTTCGAAACTGAAATGTTTTTTTATTACTTCTAATAAATGCTGGCTCTTGTCCTGAATTAAATGAATATGTTGTTACTTTGCTATTATAACTATTCTTAGCTTCTCCATAATTCCATGTATATCTGGTATCATAATTTTTTTCTTCCTTTTTCTGTCCAATTTCATCATAACCTTCTAACAATTCCCTTGAGATTTCTTTAATAAATCTTGATATAGCATTATAACTGGTAGAGCCAAAAATTGTTCTTTGCTTTGCACATGTAAAAAATAGATTTTGCTTTGCCCTTGTTATCCCTACATAACAAAGTCTTCTTTCTTCTTCTAATTCTTTTGCTTCTCCTATGGATTTATAGCCAGGAAATATTCCTTCTTCCATTCCTACCAAAAATACGACTGGAAATTCCAATCCTTTAGCACTGTGCAGTGTCATTAATGTTACGGAATCTTCGCTTTCTTCCATTTTATCGATGTCACTAGATAGTGTAATACTTTCTAAGAATTCTGCTAGCGAGTTGTCTGCATATTGTTCCTCAAATTCCATACTTACTGTTAAAAATTCTTCCAAGTTTTCAATTCTGTTTTCTGCTTCAATTGTATTTTCATTTTTTAATGACTTCATATATCCTGTTTTGTTCAATATTTCTTTTACTAGATTTGATATGCTTAGTGTTTCTTTTTCTTTTCCGATTTCTTCTACTATATTGATAAATTCTCTAGAAGCTAAATATACTCTGTTTAGTCCGAATTCGTCTGCTCTTTTTATTAATTCAAACATTGAAATACCGTTTTCCTCTGCTAACTTTTCTATTGTTTCTAAACTTGTTTTTCCAATTCCTCGTTTTGGTTCATTAATTATTCTTTGTAAACTTATATTGTCTGATGGATTTTGGATTAGTCGTAAGTATGCAATAATATCTTTTATTTCTTTTCTTTCATAAAATTTAAGTCCACCAATAATTTTATATGGAATATCTTCTCTTCTTAATATATCTTCTATTGCCCTTGATTGTGTATTCATACGATATAATACCGCAAAATCGGAATATTTATAGTACTCTTCTCTTTTTAAATGATTAATTTGTTCTACAATATAGTTTGCTTCATTGTATTCATCGTTTCCTATAAAAAATTGAGGTAACAAGCCGTCTTCATTTTCTGTCCACAGTTTTTTATCATATTTCGTTTCATTGTTTTTGATTACTTGGTTTGCCACTTTTAAAATATTTCCTGTGCAGCGATAGTTTTGCTCTAATTTTATGATTTTTGTTCCTGGAAAATCCTTTTCAAAGTTTAAAATATTAGAAATATCTGCACCTCTAAATGAGTAAATTCCTTGATCGTTATCCCCTACTACTGTTATATTTCCATATCTTGATGCAAGTAATGTTACTAACATGAATTGTGCTTTATTTGTATCTTGATATTCATCTACTAATACATAATGAAACTTCTTTGTATAATACTCTAATGCTTCTGGTATTTCTGATAATATTTTGATTGTAAAATTTATAATATCATCAAAATCAATAGCATTATTTTTCATTAACTTGGTTTGATAAAGTTTATAGATTTCTGCAATTTTCTCCCTACGGAAATCTCCACTTACTTTTACACTATATTCCTTAGGCTCTAACATCTCATTTTTTGCATTACTTATTTCAAATAAAACACTTCTTTCTTCAAAGAGCTTATCATCCAAATTTAGTTCTTTAATACACTGTTTAATTAATGTTTTTTGGTCTGATGTGTCAAAAATTGCAAATGATGTATCATATCCTATATGGTCAATCCATTTTCTTAATATACGAACACATATAGAGTGGAATGTCCCAAGCCACATATCTTTAGTCATTTCTCCTACTAATTTTTCTACTCTTTCTTTCATTTCCTTGGCAGCTTTGTTTGTAAAAGTAATTGCTAGTATGTTATATGGTTTTACTTTTTTTTCTTCTATTAGGTAAGCTATTTTATGTGTTAATACCTTTGTCTTTCCACTACCTGCTCCTGCTATTACAAGGCATGGTCCTTCTACATGAAGTACCGCTTCTTGTTGTTTATTATTTAGATTTTCTAATAATTCTTTCATGTACTTCTCCTTTTTTGTGAACTTTTGTTTGCATTTATTATATCTTATTTTTTTTATTAGTCAATATTTTTTCTTTTTCTATTATTTTTTCTATTGCTAATACTAACTCTTGTGCACAGAATTTGTATGTTTCTCTATCAAACCCCCATGGATCTTTAATATCTAAATTTTTATGGTCTTTCCCATATGCATACTCTTTTATTGTATATGTTTTCTCTTTTATGTTTGGATACATTTGTAATAACAATTGTTTATGACCTTCTGTAGCACATAAAATTATATCCATTTCTAAAATATTAGAATCTTTTGTATTTGTTGCTATATGTTCTTTTAGGTTTACAGCATAATCTTTCATTACATCTGTTGCTAGATTACTTGCTTTTTCTCCATTGTTGGCATAAATTCCTGATGAGAAAACCAAAATAGATAGTTTTTCTTCTTGTATTCTTTTTTTCATATATGCCTCTGCCATGGCACTTCTACATATATTACCTGTACATATAAACATTATTTTTTTCATTTTTCCACCTTTTTTAATTTTTTTACTAAATTTTAACATATGGTTTCTCTTTTTACAATTGTGTTGTAATAATTCCTATAATAAATCCTAAAACATTCCCAATTGAAGCAATTCGCCCTTTATGTAATTTGTTCGATTCTGGAATTAATTCTCCAGAGACAATATACAACATAGCTC
Organism: uncultured Clostridia bacterium; assembly: GCA_944392885.1. Classification (GTDB taxonomy): domain Bacteria; phylum Bacillota; class Clostridia; order TANB77; family CAG-508; genus UMGS1754. The sequence continues at coordinate 1,676 of CALXYG010000005.1, read as the reverse complement.
CAGCAGCAAAAGCTAGACAAAGACTTATTAGATTTTGTGATACCGCTTCCAAAATAGCTCCGAAGAGTGCTCCTATTCCTGTGGTAACTCCAGAAGCAAATGTAAGGAAAATTGCCGTACTTGCCTTCATTCCTCCTGATCTCATAGGTACTGCCATACTTATCCCTTCTGGTTGATTCTAAAGTAGACAGTTATTATCAAAAAAATTATTTAATTTTCTAAAATTAAATATCAAATCTATTTGCTTATCCTGATGTATTTCTATTCTATTAATAAGTACTCGCATTATTTCTGGAGTAGCTTTTTCAAGTTTCAAAAAATCTTTTACAACTTTTTCTATTTCAGTATCATTATCATCTGCACCTTTTTCTGCCTCTTTTTTTAATTCTATGTATTCCTTTTCTTTATCATCTACATCCTTCTTTAGTTTATTGAAAAGTCTTTCATACATTTCTTCACTTAATTTGTTATTTAATTTATCAATATACATTTTATCAATATTATTATTTATGAGTTCAATTTCTTTTTCTATTTTATTTAGAATCTTTTTATAATCGTATTTTTCTTTATTATTTTTAATGTTTAACATAATTTTTTTATTGTCAATGTCGGTAAACAATTTTCTAATATAATCAAGTACTTGACTTTCTAATCGTCCATAACTAAAACCGTGAGATGTACATAAATTAAGTTTTGAATTTCTACGATAATTGTTACATATCATATCTAACCTTCCATCTTTCCTAGCTCTAACTCCAATTTTATGTTTACACTCATAGCATATCAACAATCCGTCTAATAAAAAGTGATTTTTCTTTTCGTTTCTATCATATTTCTGTACTATTCCCATCTTTTGCACTCTGTCAAAAACATTTTTATCAATAATTGGCTCGTGGGTATTTTCTACTATTTGCCATTGTGTTTCAGTATTAGCACGAAGTTTTCTATTCTTATAACTTATTCTACTCCTTTTATTTTGAATTGTAGTTCCTATATATGCTTTATTTTGTAATATATTTTTTATGGCCTTGTTCTCCCAAAAAGTTGCTTTATTATATCTAATTTGGCTTGCCGTTGGAATATTATTGTTATTCAAATAATCTCTTATTGTTCCTACTTTGTTTCCGTGAAACTGCCATATTATATATAGCTTTAACAATTTCTGCCTCAACTTCGCAAACAATTAATTTATTCTTATCTTTTGGATTCTTTATATATCCTAATGGTGTTTTACCTCCTACCCATTTTCCTTGTTTTTGCATAGTGTGTAATGCTGTTTTTATTTTTTTAGATAAATCTTTTGAATACATATCATTTAATATTGATTTAAAAGGTGCAATATCATTATTTCCATTGTTTGTAGCAAAAGTATCAATATTATCTGTTACCGAAACATATCTAACATTATTTTCTGGAAACCACTTTTCTATGTATTCTCCTGTCTCTATGTAATCACGACCAAGACGAGATAAATCCTTTGTTATAACCATATTTACCTTGCCTAATTCTATGTCTTTAATCATTCGCTTAAAATCTGGTCTATTAAAGTTTGTTCCTGTATATCCAGGGTCTATATAAATATCTACAAGTTCATACTCCCAACCTAGCTTTTCTACATATTCAGTTAATAATGCTTTTTGATTTGTTATACTTTCGCTTTCATCATATCCTTTATC
>CALXYG010000004.1 GCA_944392885.1 uncultured Clostridia bacterium | reverse complement strand
AAAAATGAAATTGTAAAAGTAGAACAAGAAGAAATAGAAAATGCAAAAGTTCAAGAACAGCAAAATAAAACAACTGACAATACTATAAAACAACAAACAATAATTAAATCAGCAGAACAAAAAGCACGTGCAACCTATGAAAAATTAATCGACTTATGTAAAGATGATCCAGATGTAATAGATCCACTAAGATTCTTAAGACAAAGAGAAGTAGTACACTTCCAAAGATTTGGAGAAGCACTAAGAGGAGTACAAGACAAACTTGCTGAAAAGAAATTTTATATGAACACTTGTAATCCAATGGCAGGAGTAGACCTAAGCGACTGCAAAAAGAATAATTGCAATTGTAGAGATTAAAACGAAAAGGAAATTAAAAGTTAAGTAAAAAAGGGAATATCATAAACGATATTCTCTTTTTAAATTAGAAAGCTTATAATTGTTGACAAAATCTCAATAAAAATTACATAATATGATAAAATATTACAAAATTTATGTTTACAAATTTGAATTTTGGATATATAATATTGCATGTAAATATTAAACTTTATTATGGAAATACATATTATATCTTGTTATTTTATAATATGTATTGTAGGGGGGATTTTATGAAAAAGCTAGTTAAGGAAATTAGTGTAGTACTAGTAGTAGCAATAATGTTATTCTTAATATTACCTTTTCCGGCAAATGCAACAAATGAAAAAATAGAGATTGTTAAAACAGCAAATGAATATTTAATATATGATTCAGTAAGAATGAAAAACAACTTTGAATTTGCTTATGCGACAGAATCTTCAACAGAGGTTGATACTTTGAATTTTATTAATGCAATACAAGATACAGATGGTAATTATGTGGCATATATAGATTCTGATATAGAAAGTATCTATTTTAAAAACAAAGAGGGAAAGAGCAGAGCTCAATATATGTGGATAAAACAAAATAATACTGTAAGTAATCCAATTAAGATTGACTTAAGCAATGTTATTACACAAGATATTGTAGATTTTGTTTATGCAACAACAAATAGAATACCTGTTAAAATAGGGCAAGAAGAAAGAGAGCCAATAACAGAAGGGAATACTACTCGTACTACAACAGTAGGCTATCTACAAATAGAAGCTAAAGAAGGGTATACTTATGAATATCAATTAATTGATTTACCTAACAATGATTATACGCAGTTTGTAACGTTAGCAAAAGAAATTTCTAATTTTGTAGATAATGAAAATTCATATGAGAATATTTCAAAAATTAATGATTTTTATAACTTATATTATAATTTACTTCCAGAAAAATGGGAAAAAGTCATTGATAATAAGATAGAACAACCAGAAGAAGCTAAAAATGGAGATGAATATGTTGTATGGATTAAAAGAATAAACCCAAGTGGACAAGAAATAGTAGATGTTCAATTTATGACTAGTGTAAGAGAAGAAAGAGAAAAAATTTTAACAGAAACGGAAACAGAAGAAGTAGTAACAACAACTAAATTACCAGTAACCTTTGACAGTAATATCATACTAATCCTTGTGCTTGTAATAATTATATTGGCAATTATTGCGCTTATGATTACTAAAAAGAAACTAGAAAAGAGTGCAAACACTGGTGAAAAAAATGAAAAAAAGTCTTAATATATTAATTGGTATATTAACAATAATAGCAATAGGTGTGCTAATAATTATTGTTTACAGATATGCACAATATCAAGAAAATGAAATGCAAGCATTAGAGGTTGTGGCACAAATAGAAGAAACATTTGAAAAGTCAAAAGAAAACAATCAAAAAATAGAAATGGAGTATAAGGGATATCTAGTAGAAGGTATTATAGAAATACCTAGTATAAATGTAAAGTCTCCTATCTTAAATGAAACAAATGAAGATTCAATGCAATATTCAGTCACCAAATTTTCAGGAGGAAAAATTAATTCCATTGGAAATTATGTGATCGCAGGGCACAATTACTTAAATGGTTCTATGTTTGGAAATCTTAAACAGCTAGAAATAGGAGATGACATTAAACTCACGGATTTATACAATAATACAGTTATATATAAAGTGTTATCTATATATTCTGTAAAGCCAAACGATACAAGTGTATTAGATAGCACAAATAAAAATGCTCGAGATGTTACCTTAATCACTTGTACTAAAGGGCGTGCAGAGAGATTGATTGTGAAAGCACAAGAGATAAAGAATTAAATTACTATTATTATATTCTTTTTAAAGGGGGAAATTAAATGAAAGCCAAAATGAGCTATAGAAGTAAAAAAATAGCCATTATAACAACCGTAATTGTATTATTTCTAATGGTAATTGTAGTAGGTACCTATTTTTATATGAAGGGTAATACTAATACAGAAGCTACTTATACTGGAAAACAACAGGATGTAAGCAAAACCAATGATAGTGAACAAGAATCTGTGGAAGAAAATACAATAATGGCAAACATTCAAAATAATACTGAGCAAGAGGTAACAAATACTATAGAACAAGAGGATATAAACGTCTATGAGCAAGAAGATTTACAAGAACCTACCAATACAGGAGATGATAGAATAGAAAATACGAATACTACTGATGAAAGTATGCCAGAACAAGAATATACACAAATCGAACTTGTTGAGACAGAAGTAAGCAAAGTGGAGCAAGAATTAGAAGTGGGCTGGATGAATATATCATTAGCTAGAGCACATATATCTACAAATATAACAACAAACAAGCCAAATTTAGCAATAAATAAGAAAGCAATTGTATTAGAATCTAGTAATTATGATAAAAATGTTGCTCAACAGGGTAGCAGAATTAGATATGAGATTACTATAACTAATAAAGGAGAAGACTCTGCTAAAGTAAATGTGGCAGATACTATTCCGGCAGGTACAGAGTTAGATACAAAATACACCATAACAAATGGTGAAAAACCGGACGAAAACGGAAAATTATCATGGATAATTCAAGTTCCTGGAAAAGGTAATAATAATGGAAATAATACAGTAGTAATTTCTTTCACGGTAAAGGTAATAATCCCAGAAGGAGAAATAAGAAATGTCGCAATAGTAAATGGGAAAAACACACCAGAGACAATAAATCCTGTTATAGAACCGGATGTTCCAGAAGAACCAGATGTACCAGAAGAGCCGGATGTACCAGAAGAACAAAAATACTACTATAAATTAGTATATTATAAAGATAGGGTGGAGCAAAATAACAAAATAGGAGAAACAACATTAGTAGAGAGTAGTTTAGGAACAAACATAACAGGTAACATAGTAGAAAAAGATTTTGGAAAAGGATGGGTAGACGCTAAAAGACCAAGTGGATATAAAGCAGGAGAAGTACTAGATTCTAATGGTGAATCTGAAGGATATATTACTATCAAGAAAGGAACAGATAATATTGTTATAATTGTTTACGTCCAAGACACAAAATTAACAGTAATTCCAGCGACGACGGAAACATCTACTGTTGCAATTCCACAAACTGCTATACTAGTATTAGATTTTTCAAGCAGTATGACAGGAAGCAAAATAAAGCAATTAAATAGTGCAGTAAAAAGTTTCTTGAATGATTTCTTAAATCCAGAGGATAAAGAAAAAGCCAAGAATCAAGTGATTATCATAGAATATGATAAAGATATTAAATTAGTACGTGGACCTTCATCTAGTATTACAGAACTAGATATTTCAAATGACTCTATTGGAAGAGGAACTAATATTGATATTGGTTTAACAAAAGCAAATTCTATGATAAACAATGCAGATATTGCTAACACATCTGTTATATTAATGTCAGATGGAGTACCATACCATTATACAGATGAAAATGGCATTATAACAGACGATTCAGAAGAAAATGCACGCATACAAGCATTAGAATCTGCACAAAAAATAAAAGACAAAAAAGTAAAATTGTTTTCTATAGGCTTCAAAATGGATTCCGGAAGAGATTTGATGGAAAACATTGCTACATCACAGGATACCTATTTTGAAGCATATAATGGAGAAAAATTAAGCGAAGCATTTAAAACTATATCTAAAACTATAACAACAACGTCTGACGAAGAACATATTACATATTCTGTACAAGATGGAAAAGCTAAGATAACAGAAGGATTTAAAAATGTTCAACAGGTTGAAATTTATGTAGGAACTTATGTAGCAAATAGCTCTAAACCAAAAGGAGAGTATACATGGAATGAATTTATACAACTATCAGATTATGTAATTTATAATAATAATAGTATTGTATTTAACTTAGAAAAATACAAAAAAGAAAATAAAATAGATCAAGATACATTAGTGTACATTAGATTTATTAATGCAGCAGAATAATTTTAGTATAAAAGAATAATCGAGTAGAGATTAAATAATTATTTTATGTATTCTCTACTCGATTAACTCTTGTATTCAATAAACAAGTATAATATAATAGAAAAAAGCATAACATTGTTTGCAATTTTGTAACAGAAAGGATACAGAAGAATAGTGGATATAGAAAAAAATTAGAAAAAATGGGAATATGTGTTGTTAGAAAGTTTACACCAAAAGAAGTAGAGTATATAGCAGTAAAAGTATGTAATTTATTAGTAGAGACATTTGATGTTTTAAGAGAAGGTAAGGACATTTTATTAGCAAAAATGTTAGAGGCGAAAATGTTTTTTGCAAATATATCGGACGGAAAAAGACTTTCCAATGTGATGAGAAATTTGAACAAGAATTATTTAACACCTATGAAGAACATGCAGTTACCATTATAAAAGCATTTGATAAAATGATTGACTTACAAAATAAAAAAAATGAAGGAATATTAGTGCAAAGTAAGCCAAAAGTAAAAAAAAAAATAATAGATACTTATTTAGAAATTCAAAATAGGATACTAAAAATATATTTTGATAAAATTTGTAATAGACTAACTACAATAGAGGAAGTTAATTTCTACATTGAGAAATTAACAAATTATAAACCTTTATTTGGATTTGAAGAAGCAACAGGATTGGGCTTACATAACAATTATGAACAATATAAAGAACAAGTATTAAAAAAGCTAGATAGGAGAATGTTAGAAATTAGCAAAGAAAATAGCAAAAATACATTATCCATTATTTATCAGGGTAAATTGTTTCAATTTTTTAAAAAGATAATATCTTATTTTTCGGTATCATAACAAAATATAACCTCTTTTTCTATACGAAAAAGAGGTTATAGCCTACAAAAAGAGTTTAATAAAATTTAACACCAGAGTGGATATAGCCACTTTTATACTCATACGGATGGTTTTAAAAATAGTATTTTTAGCAATTGCAAAATTGTAATCTTTACGAACAGTCAAAGCTAAACAATTGGTTTCGACTGTTTCTTTTTCACTAGAAGCGGATATATTGTCTGCATTTTCTTCGCTTGCAGTTATAGTATCAGTAGAGGTGTTGCAATTGGTTATTATTTGGTTGTTATAGTCACCTTTATTATCAACAATTTTCTCATTTTGATTTAAAGTATCTATGGAATTTAATGAATCTTGTAAAGTATTATTTATTAATGAATGTGTATCTGGTGTGTTTTGATTTTCAGTAATTAAATGATTTTCCTTAATTACCATAAAATTTTATCCTTTCGTAATATATTTATTCTTATTATAACATTAAAATATAGATAAGTAAATAAAAAATGACAAAATGTAAAAATTTCCATTTATCGTATCAAGGCTATCCAATTAAGGAAAAAATGGTGGGATATACTGTAAAAATTTTGTAGAATTATGGACTTTTTAGGATTATTATGATATAATTATGTAACTTAAAGTCAAAAAAAGGGGAAGAGAGAATGCATAAAATAAGCATAGCTATTATCATGGCAATACTATTAGCATTTATTATTATATTCTATTATCAAATTAATACGAATTCTCCAAGCGTTAATTTCTATTTTTTTTCACTCGAAGATGCAGATGCGAGTATTATATCTTATGAGGATACTGTAATTATGATAGATACTGGCGAACAAAGAGATCAGGAAGTTCTCCAAAAGAAATTACAAGATAAAAATATAGCAAAAATTGATTATCTTATTCTAACACATCCAGATAAAGACCATATAGGGAATGCAAAATATATAATACAAAATTATTCTATTGGAATGATTCTTCAAACAAATTATAATAAACAATCTACTTTACAAACAGAGTTAAACAAAGAAGTAGAAGAAAAAGGTATTTCAAATGAAATAGTAACAAAAGACTTAGAAATTCAAATAAAGGATTTATACATGAAAATACAACCATCTAACATAGAATATAAGGATGCCAACAATAATTCCTTAATGGTAACAATAACCTATCAAGGGAAAAAAGCTTTATATACAGGAGACATTAGAGAAGAAAGAATGCAAGAAATACTACAAGAGATAGGAAAAGTAGATATATTAAAATATCCATATCATGGTAGAAAAAATGAACTATCCAAAAAATTTATTCAGAAAACAAAACCTAAAATAACAATAATAACAGGAAAAAATCCAGATGAAGAAATAATAGAAGAATTAAAAAAAGTAGGAAGCAAGATAAGATTAACCAGTGCAAGACCTGTAGAAATAATATGGGAAGGAAAGGAGGAAAGTTAGCAACAAGAAGCTAATAATAGAGATGAATAAAGTCGTTAGGCAAGAAAAAAAATACTTAATAGGAACAGAAGAAGCATATCAATTTTATCATTACTTATCGGCGATACTAATGCCAGATAAACACAATGGTTTAAAAGGATATATTGTTAGATCTTTATATTTTGATACAATTGACAACCAAGACTTTAAAAACAAAGAAGATGGAATAGAACAAAGACGAAAAATTAGATTAAGGATATACAACACGGAAGATACTTTTGCTGTATTAGAAATCAAACAAAAAGAGGGAATGTACCAATTAAAAAGATCTTTACCAATAACAAGAGAAGAAGCACAAGAATTAATAAAGAGAAATTATGGGGTTTTATTAAAACATGACGAAGATTTTGCAAAAGAGTGCTATGGTATTATGAATACGCAATGTTATGTTCCAAAAACCATTGTACAATATAACAGAAAAGCATTTATAGCTAAAGAAAATAATATCAGAATTACTTTTGACTCCAATATTGTTGCAACAGAGGCATGTTTTAATATATTTGAAAAAGACTTGAATATGTATCCAGTTTTTAAAAAGGATAACACAGTTTTAGAGGTAAAATATAATGGCTTTTTGTTAAGTTATATAAAAGATTTATTAGAAACAGTTAATAAATCGGAGCTTTCCGTTAGTAAGTATTGTTTAGCAAGAACAGTAAGTTTAAACTATTTGTACTTATAATAGTGTACGGTTTTAGAAAAATAAAAGATAGGAAAGTAGGGGGAAATATGAAAGAAAATTTATTTAGTTTATTAGAAAATGGTAGTCAATTAACGATAGAAGAGATGATAACACATATTATTATGTCTACTATTTTAGGTTTTGCCATTTTTGTTTCGTACAAACTAACGCATACGGGCACAATTTATAGTAAAAAATTTAATACTTCATTAATTATTTTAACAGTATTAACAGGAACGGTAATGACTGTTATTGGAAACAATGTAGCATTATCTTTAGGAATGGTAGGAGCATTATCTATCGTAAGATTTAGAACGGCTATTAAGGATTCAAGAGATACCGTCTATATTTTTTGGGCTATTATTGTAGGAATTTGTTGTGGGGTTGGAGACTATACTGTTGCTGCTATTGGTAGCATAGCGGTATTTGTGATAACTATTCTTTTAGGAAGAGTTAAAAATGATGAAAGAATTTTATTAATTATAAGAGCAGGAAAAGTGCTAGAAAGAAATATAGAATCTATTGTTTTTAAATATTTTGATAGAAAAGCAATCTTAAAGGTGAAAAATACTACACAAGATAGTGTTGAATTTATCTATGAATTATCTGGCAAAACATATAATATTATAAATAAAAAAGAAAAAAATATTACAGATATCTTATATGAATTAGGTACTGTAGAGTATGTAAATATTGTAACACAAAGTGATGAAATTAGTTAATAGAAGGTGGATTGCACATGAAAAATAAAATAATATGTATCATAACCTGTTGTATACTAATGGGGACAACACTATTTGTTAATGCAATTCATATCCGAAAAAACAATAAAGTGCATCAACATTTAAGTAATACAAAAGAAGTAAAAACAGAAGATACTAACGAATTTAATTCACATCTCCCTATTGTTACTATTGATACACATGGATTAAAGATTCCTGGAGAATCCAGAGACGGAAGTACGATAAAAACAGATGTCAAAATATATGATACAAAAGGAAATAGAAATAATTATCTTACAGATATTCCAGCGTTAGAAACATCATCTATTACCAGAATTAGAGGAGCTTCATCCAGAAGATTTGATAAAAAGAATTACTTATTGCGATTTATCAATGAAAATGAAACAAAAAATTATCAAAGCGTAATGGGAATGGGAGAACATTATGAATGGGTTTTACATGGTCCTTTTTTGGACAAAACATTAATCCGAAACTATATGTGGTACAATATTGGAGCAGAAATTATGGGGTATGCTCCTAATGTAAGGTTTTGTGAATTGTTTATTAATCAGGAATATAAAGGTTTATATGTTATGATGGATAGCGTATCTATGGGAGAAGAAAGAATAGAGATAGCAGAAGCTGCTGATGATGATATTGCTTGCAGCTATATTATTCGATTAGATAGAGGTAGTTCTAATCCATATCGAAACTTAAATAATTTTACTAAATATACAAAAAGGATAGGAGAATTACTAGCACTAGATATAACATATCCAAAAATAGATGAAAATAATGTACAACTACAAGAATATATAGAAAAAGACGTAAGTAAAATGGAAAAAGCATTATATTCTTATGATTACAAAGAATATGAAAAGTATATTGATGTAGACTCTTTTGTAGACTATTTTATTATTAATGAGTTTACACAAAATTACGATGCTGGTAATCTTTCTACTTATTTATATAAAGACATTAGAGGAAAATTAAAATTTTGTATGTGGGATTTTAATTCTGCTTGTGATAATTATAGAACAAGTGATATTACAGAAAAAGATTTTGATTTTCAAAATAATGTTTGGTACAATATGCTACTAAAAGATGAAACATTTACTGAAAAAATTATAAGCAGGTATAGAGAACTAAGAAAAACGTATCTAAATGAAGAATATTTATTAAATTATATTGATGAAACAATAGCGTTTATAGGAGATGCAAAAGATAGAAATTTTGAAGTATGGGGATATAGCTTTTTACCAGAAAATGATATGTTACCACAAAGCAAAAAAATAGGATCCTATGAACAAGCAGTAGAGCAATTAAAGAATGCTATTATTAATAGAGGAAGGTGGCTAGATGAACATATTGAAGAAGTAAGACAATTTAGTCATGAATCCACCACCAAAAAATATAATCATTAAACCAATAACAGATTTATACTCAAGTAAGGAAATAAGAAAATATGAAAAAGTTTTTAATAATATGTTTAATCATAATTTTATGCATAGCAATTTATCAAATAGCTTTTTATCGATTGGGAATCTATATTGATTTTCATCCCAATAAAGAGGTAACTACATTTGTGAAAACAGAAAATAAAAAAATATATCTTAATAAAGGAATGGGCTTTGAAGAATTTGAAATAAAAGGAGTAGACCTTGGAGCAGGAATCCCAGGAAAGTTTGCAACCGATTATGCTATTGATAAAGAAACCTATAAAAGATGGTTTAAACTTATTCAAGAAATGGGAGCCAATACTATAAGAGTGTATACCATTTTAGGAGATGAATTTTATAATGCATTTTATGAATATAACCAAAACAATGCAGAACCACTGTACCTTATTCATGGTTTATGGGTAGATGATTATATTCAGTTTTCAAGTAGAGATGCTTATGATGATGCATTTTTTGGGAAAATGTTGCAAGATTCTAAAATATTAGTAGATGTATTGCATGGAAACAGAATACTATCAGAAAATGAATTTTATGGAAATGGAATATATAAAAAAGATATATCACAGTGGACCATTGGTTATATTTTAGGCGTAGAATGGGAAGATGTAACCGTAGAATATACTAATAGAATGTATCCAGAAAAAAATAGCTATCAAGGAGACTATATGTACACGACCGAGCAGGCGACTCCCTTTGAAGCAATGTTAGCAGAAGTAGGAGATAAAATAATAGAGTATGAAGCAAAAAGATATAAGGAACAAAGGCTAGTGGCATTTTCAAACTGGCCAACTACAGATCCTCTAGACTATTCTTTGGAAGTAACAAATTATTTTAAAAAAATTGCAAAAGTGGATGTAGAACATATAAAGACAACCGAAAATGTAATAGCAGGAACATTTGCATCTTATCATATTTACCCATATTATCCAGATTACTTAAGTTACGATGGTTATGCAGAACAATGTGTGGATGCTAATGGAAATATTAATACCTATTATGCCTACTTGAAAAAAATAATAGAACACCATGAGATTCCAGTTATTATTAGTGAATTTGGTGTACCCTCTTCACGAGGAATGGCACAAAGAGATAAACATACTGGTAGAAACCAAGGAGGAATGTCAGAAACAGAGCAAGGAGAAGCAATTATACAATGTTACCAAGATATTAAAGCAGCGGGAGGGGCAGGTTGTGTCATATTTACATGGCAAGATGAATGGTTTAAAAGAACATGGAATACGATGAATGCAGTGGATTTAACGAAAACACCTTTCTGGAGTGATTATCAAACAAATGAACAATATTTTGGGTTGCTTTCTTTTGACCCAGGAGAAGATAAGAGTATATGTTATGTAGATGGAGACATTTCAGAATGGAAGGAAGAAGACAAGGTATCAGGAGATGAAAATTTAAATATCTCTATGAAATATGATGAAAAATTTATTTATTTAAAAGTATACAAAAAAGGATACCAAGAAAATGAAGTATTATATATTCCTATTGATACAACGCCTAAAACAGGAAGCAATTATTGTTCTAATTTTACTATTAAATTTGAGAACAATGCAGATTTTGTTATTGTAATTAATGGAAAAGAAAATAGCAGAGTTATGGTGCAAGAAAGATATGAATTAATAAGGGCTATGTCAAACCGTGAGGTAAATGGAGTGAGTGCCTATAGAGAAATACCAGACAAAAATACAAGTGTTTTTAAAAATATCAATCTGTTACTACAAACTGCTACTCCACTAGAAACAGGAGATAACACTTCTACAGCAGAAACTTACGAAACAGGTAAATTAACCTATGGAAATGCAAATCCAGAAGCAGAAGATTATAATTCTTTGGCAGATTTTTGTATTGATGGTGATACGATAGAAATAAAAATTCCATGGTTATTGTTAAACTTTTCTAATCCATCTGAAATGATGATACATGATGACTATTATGAAAATTATGGCGTAGAAGAAATACAAATTGATAAAATGTACTTAGGAATAGGAACTAACGGAAATGAAAGAATAGATATGAATGCATGTACTTTAACAGGATGGGGAAATAATGTAACCTATCATGAAAGACTAAAAGAATCTTATTATATGATAAAAAACATATGGGCAGAAGAATAGTAGGGGGTATATTCTATGTTTAAAATACAATATCTTATCTATGTATATATTGCATTATGTGCTTGTATGATGTTATATAACATAGCCTATACATTATATAATAGAAGAACAGAAAAAAAAGTGGAAAAACAGAAAAATAGTTTTATTAAAAAACTGAGAAATCAAATTAATTTAGTAGAAAGCGAAATACCATTAGCAGTAAAACACAGAAAATACTTATATAATAAGCTAAGATGGACAAATAATTTATTACTTTTTGAGCAGATTTTAGAGGAACAAACCCAAAAAGTAAAAGAGAAATACATAAAAGAAATGCAACATGTTTTTTATGATTTAGCAATATATTATCAAAAAACAGATAGTATAAAAAAAGCATATTTTGCATATATAATTGGAAAATATAAAATAGGAGATACCACAGAAAATAATAATATTATTAATACGTTGTTTCTATTTATGAAGGAAGAAGCAATGTATTGCAGGTACAATACTTTAAAAGCAATGCTTCAACTAGGAAATATAGATAATATTATCAAAATTTTAAAAGAGATGAAGCAAGGGGATTATTACTATAGTGTAGAAATGTTATTTGAAAATTTATTATCTTTTGATGGTAATAGTAAAGTACTAGCAGAAAAAATGTGGCAAACATTTTGGAAATTTAATAAAAACACTCAAATAGTCATTATAAAATTTATCAGGCATGTCAAGCTAGACTATACAGAAGAATTTTATGAATTATTACAGCAACAGAAAATCGACAATAAGATAAAAGTAGAGATAATAAGGTATTATAGGGAAAATATTTTTAACAAAGTAGTAAGTTTGCTAATAGACATTACCAAACTTAAAGAAATACATAACAGAGAGTTAGTAATAGAAGCAGCAAGGGCACTAAGTGCTTATAATATTGCAGAAGTAAAAAATGCTTTAAAAGAATTATTAAAAAGGAATGATTGGGATATAAGAATGGCAGCTTCAGAAAGTCTATCTATATTAGGAACGAGTTATTATGAATTAGCAGAAATCTTTAATGGAGAAAACAATGTAGTAAGGAAAATTTTAAGATATAAAATTCAAAGTTATAATTATACCAATATGAATCCTAAAATAGAGGTGAGTTAGATGAGTACAGAAATTATAAAAGCAATATTAAATATAGTAGAAATATTTTTTATTGTCTACTTAATAGGATATTCATCCTTCTTGTTTCTTTCCGTGGTAATTGGCTCTACAACATTATATAAACAAAAAAAGTTAGAAAGATTAAAAGAAAAATTAAAAACCAATTATGATATACCAGTATCTATTATTGTACCAGCACATAATGAAGAAATAACAGTAATAGATACCGTAAATTCTCTTTTAGAATTGAAATATAATCAGTATGAAATTATAGTGGTTGATGATGGCTCAAAGGATTCTACATCCAGAAAGTTAATCGATTACTTTGAAATGCACAAAGTAAATAGACCCATAGAAAAAGTAATAAAATGCCAACAAGAAGAATATGTATATGAAACCAATTCTTTAAAAGTTCCATTAACAGTGGTAAGAAAGAAAAATGGAGGAAAAGCAGACGCACTAAATATGGGAATTAACCTTTGCCAATATCCCTATTTTATTTGTATGGATGCAGATTCAATGCTCCAATATAATTCTCTAAAAAATATAACAGCCCCTTTTCGTGAAAGAGAGGACATTGTTGCATGTGGAGGCTTAATTAGAATTTCTAATGATGTAGAATTTGAAAAAGGAAGAGTAAAAAAATATAAACTACCCAAAAATATGTTAGCAGCGATGCAAGTATTAGAATATGATAGATCTTTTTTTGCTTCAAGAATTATGCTGGATGGATATAATGGTAATTTAATCATTTCCGGGGCATTTGGATTATTTAAAAAAGAAATGGTGGTAGCAGTAGGTGGATATGATACAAATACAGTAGGAGAAGACATGGAATTAGTAATGAAACTTCATGTGTTTTGTAAATCCCATAGTATACCATACTCTATCAAATATGTGCCAGATGCCATATGTTGGAGTCAAGCGCCAGAAAAATTAGGGGATTTAATTAAACAAAGAAGAAGATGGCATATGGGATTGTTACAAAGTATGGGGAAGTATAAAGAATTGTTTCTCAATATGAAATTTGGAATGTTAAGCTTTATCTCTTATCTATATTTTTTTATTTATGAATTACTGTCTCCATTCATAGAGATAACAGGAATTATCGTAACAATACTATCTTTTATGGTAAACCTTATCAATGTAGACTTTATGATAATATTTTTCTTACTATATGCAGCTTTTGGAGCAATACTATCCCTTACGATATTTTTAGCCAGAGTATATGTACAAGATAGTAAATTAAGTGTTTTAGATTTTTTAAGAGCGTTGTTATTGTGTTTTATAGAAATAGCAGGTTTAAGACAGATAATGTCCATAGCAAGAATGACAGTTTTTATAGGGTATAAAAAAAGAAAATTACAATGGGAAGATTTGACGAGGAAGGAACAAAAAATAAAAGTATAAAAGAAAGTGGAGTAATATGGAAAGTATAAAAAGAAAAATAATAATAGGAATCTTAATGATGCTAGTTATTTTGGGAAATGAAACAATATATGCGGTAGAACAGGTAAATACACAAATAGAATTGGAAGATATAGGAAAACATAAACAAATTTTTATTGCAGGAAATCCAAATTTAGCACCAATAGAGTCCTATGATGGAGAGAAATATACAGGAATTATTCCGGATCTGTTTAAAAAAATAACAGAAATCTCTGGCATAGAGTTTAGATATATAAATGATAAGCAAGATTGGAAAGAGTATGCTGAAAACAACCAAGTAGAAATTATATCAGGTATAGAAGCAGGAATAAATTTAGAACCATATCATTTAAGAAATCGTATCGATTTAGTGAGCTTTCCCGTAAAGGATGAGGAGAAAATCTATTCTATTGCTTTTACAGAAATTGCAGATGATTCATTGATAGAAATAATAAAAAAATCTTTAGAGCAGATTACAGAATTTGAAATGCAGGAAATCTTGATAGCAAATACTACAAACGGGCAATCAAACAACGAATTCCTATATTTTTTTATATTAATAGTAGGAATACTACTTCTTACCACTTTGGTATTTTATATATTATACAAAAAATATAAGCAAGAAACAACAAAAGCAAAATATGTTGATAACATTACACATCTTGGGAATTATCAATTAATGGAAAGAAATTTCGATACAATCATTACAGATCAAAACAGAACTTCTTATTGTATCATTAATATGGGAATAGATATTAGTCATATCGAAGAGCTTTACGGCTATCCAGAGGTAGAAAGAATATTAAAAGTCATTTCGCGTCTATTAGATAAAGAAGTAAACAAACATGAATTGTTTGCAAGAATATACAAAGATTCTTTTGTAATTATGGCAGATTATACCTCCGAAAAAAATATAACAGAGAGAATAACGCGTATTATACAAGAAATAAAAGACGAAATGAAACAAACAGATAAAACATATGGACTCTATCTTTATGCAGGGATATATGTATTAAGCCAAACAGATACTTCTTTGGATAATGCAGTATATAAAGCTATGCTGGCTAAAAAGACGGCAAAAGAACAAGGAACTTTAGTAAAAATGTGTACACAAGCTTTAATTCTGAAAGCAAAAATAGAAAATAATCTAGAAAATGAAATGTTAGTAGCACTTAAAAACGATGAGTTCGTGACTTACGTACAAGCGTTAATGAATATAAGAACGGGAAAAATACAATGTCTAGAAGCCTTAGCAAGATGGGAAAATCCAAAAATTGGTTTGGTTAAACCGAAATCCTTTATCTCTATTTTTGAAAAAAATAATATCATTGATAAACTGGATTTTCATATGTTGGAAAATACATGTAAAATGTTGTCTAGCCTAATCACTAACAACAAAGAAGTATTTACAGTATTTTGTAATTTTTCCAAAAAAACAATTGACAATAAATTTTTTCTGGATAGACTGGAAGAAATTACGGAAAAATACCATGTACCGAAACAATATATAGGAATTGTTGTTCGAGAAGAAATGGTGAATTATGATATGGTTAGTTTGAAAATGTTAATGGAAAAATTAAAAAAAGCTGGTTTTGCAATTCTATTAGATGATTTTGACTCAGCGACATATTCCTTTGAAGAAATAGCACAATTTCATGTGGACTATATAAGAATGCCATTAAAACTAACGGAAAGTGTGGGAGATGAAAAAATAGCACAAATTGTAAAGAAAGTACTAGAAATATTCCACGAGTTAAATATTCAAGTGATAGGGAGAGATATAAAAGAAACAAGAGAAGATGAGCAAGTGTTAAAAGAAATTGGTTATGATATCATACAAAGTCGTGCCTATTATCCACCAATGCCAATAGAAGAATTTTCAAGAGGATAGTACATTATGCAGGAGCTACAGGAGCAATTACTTCCTTTATGGACCGAGCTTTTTATTCTGCATTTCAAAGTGGAAAAGGAGATAGATTTTTATTTAAACCAGCAGCTACTGTTATATCTGCAAGAAGAGCAGGAACAACAGCAACATATGACCAGTTAAATAAATACTTTGGAATTACACAAATGCCAATCATATCTTCTAGATATTGGAACATGGTTCATGGTTCAACACCAGAAGAGGTAAAAAAAGATGAAGAGGGCATGCAAGTAATGCGAATATATTTAGCTTTAGAAGGAGTTGATAGGCACAAAAAAAGTATCAAAGTCATCATGATACAGATTCCAATAGGCAGTCA
Source organism: uncultured Clostridia bacterium (assembly GCA_944392885.1). Lineage (GTDB taxonomy): Bacteria > Bacillota > Clostridia > TANB77 > CAG-508 > UMGS1754. The sequence continues at coordinate 8,552 of CALXYG010000004.1, read as the reverse complement.
GTATTTCTACTGCTATTGGGGATAATGGCAAAAGATAGAGGGGTGTATGCCCCTCTGTCTTTTTGGAAAAATGAATGGGAAGTATTTACAAAATAGGCATTTTAGGTATATAATGGTACCGATAAATATAAATAAAACAGGAGGAAAAACAATGAGTGAAAATCAAACCAAAAATCAAGAAGTAGAATTGGATATGAATCAATTAATGAAAATAAGAAGAGAAAAATTAAATACATTAAGGCAAAATGGAAAAGATCCTTACGCTATTACCAAATTTAACAGAACGCATACAAGTAAACAAATTGAAGAAAACTATGAAGCATTAGAAGGAAAAGATGTAACCATAGCAGGAAGAATGATAGCCAAAAGAATTATGGGAAAAGCATCTTTTTGCCATTTACAAGATGGAGAAGGAAAAATCCAAAGTTATGTTAGTATTAATGACTTAGGAGAAGAATCCTACAAAGCATTTAAAGAAGATGACATTGGAGATATTATTGGAATTACTGGATTTGTATTTAAAACCAGAACAGGAGAAATTTCTGTACATGCAAAAGAAGTAACACTTCTTTCTAAATCTTTAAGACCACTTCCAGAAAAATTTCATGGATTAAAAGACACAGACTTACGTTATCGCCAAAGATATGTAGATTTAATTATGAATCCAGAAGTAAAAGAAACTTTTATTCTAAGAAGCAAAATTATTAGTGAAATTAGAAGTATTCTAGAAGAAAAAGGATATTTAGAAGTAGAAACACCAATTTTAAATACTATCTCTGGTGGAGCAACGGCTAGACCATTTGTTACACATCACAATACATTAGACATTGACATGTATTTAAGAATCGCCTTAGAACTTAACCTAAAAAGATTAATTGTAGGTGGATTTGACAAAGTATATGAATTAGGAAGAGTATTTAGAAATGAAGGAATGGATATTAGACATAACCCAGAATTTACTATGCTAGAACTATATGCTGCTTTTCAAGATTACCACGATATGATGGACATTACAGAAGAGCTATTTTCTAGAACCGCACAAAAAGTATTAGGAACTACAAAAATACAATATCAAGGACAAGAAATAGACCTAACCCCATCTTGGAAAAGAATTACCATGATAGATTCTATTAAAGAAGTAACAGGAATTGACTTTAATACTATTACAACAGATGAAGAAGCAGTAAGTTTAGCAAAAAGCAAAAACATAGAAGTACCAGAAACCAAACAAACAAGAGGAGATGTTATTAGCTTATTCTTTGATGAATATGTAGAAAAAACATTAATTCAGCCAACATTTATTTATGATTACCCAGTAGAAATCTCACCACTTGCAAAAAGAAAAAAGGAAGATGACCGCTTAACAGAGAGATTTGAAGTGTTCATTGGTGGAAGAGAATATGGAAACGCATTCTCTGAACTAAATGACCCAATTGACCAATATGAAAGATTTAAAAAACAAGTAGAAGCAAGAGAAAACGGAGACGAAGAAGCAGGCATGATGGACGAAGACTATATTAATGCATTGGAAATAGGTTTGCCACCAACAGGTGGATTAGGAATAGGAATAGACCGTTTTGTAATGTTACTAACAGACGCAGCATCTATTCGCGATGTATTATTATTCCCTACAATGAAACCTTTTAATTAAATAAACATACAAAATTAGAAAACTGATTAATAGAGAACAAATATAAAAAAGAAAGGCGGAAAAAGATGTATTTTTCTTTTAATAGAAATATATTATATATTATTTTAACTATATTAGTAATAAATAGTATAATAAGTGGACAGTTTAGTTTAATTCAATTATTACTAACTCTTCCAGGTGTTTTAATTGCGATTACATTTCATGAATTTGCACATGCATATGCAGCTGACAAACTAGGAGACCACACACCAAGAATGCAAGGTAGATTAAACCTAAATCCACTAAGCCATTTAGATCCATTTGGATTATTTATGCTAATATTTGCTCATATTGGTTGGGGGAAACCAGTAGAAATTAACCCTAGAAATTTTGACAGAAAGATTTCAACATCAGCAGGGGAAGCAATTGTTTCTTTTGCAGGACCACTTATGAATTTTATATTAGCCATTGTATTTACTATTATATTTTATGTAATAACTACATTTATGCCAACATTAGTTTACAGTACATTAGGAGAAGTTATTGTAACGATGATATCTTATGCTGTTATAGTAAATGTAGGATTAGGAGTATTTAATCTTATACCTTTACCACCATTAGATGGTTCTAAAATTCTAAGAAACTTTTTACCATATAATGCTAGAGCATGGATGGATGAACATATGTATATATTCTATATTATATTCTTGATAATATGGATGACTAATTTGGCAAGTTATATAATTAATCCAATTATTAATTTGATTATAAACGGATTAAATTTTGCTATAGGAGGATTGTTTGGGTTGTTTATGTAATATAAACAAGAATAAATAATATAAAAGAAATATTTGTAGTCAAAAAGTTTTAATAAAGAAAGAAGCAAATTATGAAAGATATAATAGTTTTGGGAATAGAATCAAGCTGTGATGAAACCTCAGTTGCCATTGTAAAAAATGGTAGAGAAATCATGTCAAATGTTGTCAACTCACAAATTAAAATCCATACAGAATATGGTGGTGTAGTTCCTGAAATTGCATCTAGATGTCATATAGAAGTAATTAATGGTGTCACTAAAGAAGCGTTAAAACAAGCTGGGCTTGATTTTAATGACATTGATGCTATAGCCTGTACATATGGACCAGGATTAGTGGGGGCATTGTTAGTTGGCATTTCTTATGCAAAAGGATTAAGTTACTCTTTGAAAAGACCATTAATAGGTGTAAATCATATTCAAGGTCATATTGCAGCAAACTATTTGTGTCATAAAGACTTAGAACCACCATTTTTATGTCTTATTATTTCTGGAGGTCATACACATCTAGTACATATAAAAAACTATACAGAATTTGAAATACTTGGAAAAACAAGAGATGATGCTATAGGAGAAGCTTTTGATAAAGTGGCAAGAGTTATTGGTTTGCGGTTATCCTGGTGGACCTAAGGTGGACAAACTCGCAAAAGAGGGCAAACCAATAATAAACCTTCCTAAAACCCATTTCGAAAATTTTGATTTCAGCTTTAGTGGGATTAAAACTTCAATAATTAATTTGTATCATAAGCAACCAGATTTAAATAAAGCGGATTTATGTGCTAGTTTTGAAAAGACAGTAACAGAAATGTTACTAGACAACACAAAAAGAGCAGCCAAGCAATGTAACACAGAAAAAATAGCTTTAGCAGGTGGAGTATCTGCTAATAGTTATATACGTAACGAATTTTTGAAATTTGGAGAAGCAAGTAAAAAATATATATATTATCCAGAGCCAATTTTATGTACAGATAATGCAGCTATGATTGCAGCTAGTGCTTACTATCATTATATAATAGATGATGTATCAGACTTAACCTTAAATGCTGTACCAAATTTAAGAATAGATTAGTAAATGTATAAAAACCGCTAAAAAATGTTATTTAGAATAATAACAAAGGAATGTAATTAAAAAACAATTAGGAGGAGCAAATGTGAGTATCTATGCAATATCTGACTTACATCTTTCCTTTGGAACAAATAAACCAATGGATATCTTTGGGATAAGTTGGAAAGAACACGCAGAAAAAATAAAAAATGATTGGGTAAACAAAGTAAAACAAGACGATTTAGTGCTTTTACCAGGAGATTTTTCATGGGCTATGTATTTAGAAGATACTTACCAAGATTTTTACTATTTAAACAGACTACCTGGAAAAAAGATATTATTAAAAGGTAATCATGATTATTGGTGGACAACACTTACTTCTATGAGGAATTATATACTAGAAAAGAAATTTAGAGATATTGATTTTTTATATAATAACAGTTATATTTATGAAAATTTTATTATTTGTGGTACTAGAGGCTGGAATAATATAGAATGTGACGAAAACAAAAAAATATTAAAAAGAGAGAAAAAACGTTTAGAAATTTCATTAAAAGATGGCATACAGAAGTTTGGAGAAGGAAAAGATATTATTGTATGTATGCATTACCCGCCATTTAACACTCTTAAAGGTGATGAATATGATTTTATTAGCACAATGAAGCAATACTCCGTAAAAAAATGCATTTATGGGCATTTACACGGAGCCTCTCATAAAGAGGCAAAAGAAGGAAAAATAGAAGGAATTGATTTTAAATTGGTTAGTTGTGATTATACTGATTTCAAATTATTGAGAATAGATTAAAAGTAATAAAATCTAAAACAAAAAAGATATTAATTTGGGGAACAAAAAAGTATATAAAATTAACATAAAATACTTGAAAATAAGAAACATTGTGATATAATATATAAGCTATTTTAATAAAGCAAATAAAATTTTGGAGGAATAAAAAATGAGTATGAAACTATCAAAAACAGATAACAAAAATGAAGTAAAATTAGAATTTAATGTTGAGGCAGAAAAATTTGAAGCTGCTATTAAAACTGTATATGAAAAAAATAAAAAATATTTTAATGTGCCAGGATTTAGAAAAGGAAAAGTACCTATGAATATGGTAGAAAAATTTTATGGAATTCAAGTTTTTTATGAAGATGCTTTTAATGCACTAATTCCAGAAATTTACGAAAAGGCATTAGATGACAATAAAATAGAAGCTGTAAGTAGACCCCAAATAGATATTGCTCAAATGGAAAAAGGAAAAGACTTAATTTTCACTGCAATAGTACAAACAAAACCAGAAATAAAACCTGAAAAATATAAAGGTATAGAAATTAAAAAAATAGAGTATAATGTATCTAATGATGATATAGAACATGAATTAGGACATATGCAAGAAAAAAATGCACGATTAATTACAATTGAAGATAGACCTGTTGAAAACAATGATATTGTTACAATTGATTTTGAAGGTATGATAGATGGAGTACCTTTTGATGGAGGAAAAGCAAATGGACACGAACTTACAATAGGTAGTCATACTTTCATTGAAGGCTTTGAAGAACAAGTTATCGGAATGAAAAAAGAAGAAGAGAAAGAAATTAATGTAACATTTCCAAAAGAATATTTTTCAAAAGAATTAGCAGGAAAGCCAGCAGTATTTAAAGTAAAAGTCCATGAAATAAAAAAGAAAGAATTACCATCACTAGATGACGAATTTGCAAAAGATGTTAGTGAATTTGACACTCTAAAAGAATTAAAAGATAGTATAAAAGTAAAATTAGAAGAAGAAAATAATCATAAAATAAAACACGAAACAGAAGATGCTGTTATTAAGGCTGTTGCAGAAGCAAATGATTTTGAAATTCCATCTGGAATGATTGAAAATGAAATAGACAATATGGTAAAAGACATAGAAGCTAGATTATCTTACCAAGGAATGAAATTAGACAATTACTTAAAAATGTTAGGAAAAACAATGGAAGATTTTCGCAAGGAGTATCAAGACCAAGCAAAAGAAAGTGTAAAAACAAGGTTGTTATTGGAGGCTATTGGAAAAGAAGAAAAAATAGAAGTAACAGAGCAAGAAGTAAACGACAAATTAAAAGAAATGGCAGAAAAATATAATCGCAAGGAAGAAGAAATAAAAGAAAATGAGCAAATTAAAAAATATATAGAGGAAAATTTAAAAACGGAAAAAGTAATTGAGTTCCTTGTAAAAAATGCAAAAATAAAATAATAAGGAGGAAACAGATGATAAACAATAGTTTAGTACCTTATGTTATAGAACAAACAAATCGTGGAGAAAGGTCATATGATATTTTTTCTCGATTATTAAAAGACAGAATTATTTTCTTAGGTGAGGATGTAAATCAAGCAACTGCTAGTTTAGTTGTTGCACAAATGTTATTTTTAGAATCAGAAGATCCAGACAAAGAAATACATTTATACATAAATAGCCCAGGTGGGTCAATTACAGATGGAATGGCTATTTATGACACAATAAATTATGTAAAATGCCCAGTATCTACTATTTGCGTTGGAATGGCAGCAAGTATGGGTGCAGTACTATTAACATCAGGAACAAAAGGAAAACGTTATGCTACACCAAATGCAGAAATAATGATACATCAGCCACTGATTTCGGGTGGACTTTCAGGTCAAGCAACAGAAATTAAAATCCATGCAGACCATATGGTAAAGACAAGAGAAAAGTTAAATCGCATACTAAGCGAAAGAACGGGGCAACCTTTAGAAAAAATTAATCAAGATACAGAAAGAGATAATTTTATGACAGCACAAGAAGCCTTGGAATATGGAATTATTGATGGAATTTTAGACAAACATCCATAATAGTAACATAAAACAAAATAGTGAATAATGTAGAATAGTGCTCTATAATAATTATTCACTATTTTGTTTTGCAAAAGAAAATAAATAAAGAGAGGAAAGAATTGTATGCAAAAAACTGATAAAAATAAAAATGTAAGATGTTCATTTTGTGGAAAATCACAAGAAGGTGTAAAAAAAATTATTGCTGGACCAAATGTATTTATATGTGATGAATGCATTGAGGTATGTAATCAAATAATAGGTGATGAATTTTTAGAAGATGAAACAGAATATAATATTTCAGAAGAACGCATACCAAATCCGCGAGAAATAAAGGATGTGTTAGATCAATATATTATTGGTCAAGATGATGCTAAAAAAACATTAGCAGTTGCAGTATACAATCATTATAAAAGAATAAATGCAGAAGATGAAAAGAAAGACAAAGATGTAGAAATTCAGAAAAGTAATGTATTATTATTAGGTCCAACCGGATGTGGAAAAACCTACTTAGCCAGAACTCTTGCTAAAATACTTGATGTTCCATTTGCAATTGCCGATGCAACAACATTAACTGAAGCAGGCTATGTAGGAGAAGATGTTGAAAATATTTTATTAAAACTTATTCAAGCTGCTGATTATGATATTTCAAAAGCCGAAAGAGGAATTATTTATATTGATGAGATTGATAAGATATCTAGAAAATCTGAGAATCCATCTATAACACGTGATGTTAGTGGAGAGGGAGTACAACAGGCGCTTTTAAAAATTGTGGAAGGAACTATTGCATCTGTGCCACCTCAAGGAGGAAGAAAACATCCTCATCAAGAATTTTTACAGATTAACACAGAAAATATATTATTTATATGTGGTGGTGCTTTTGAAGGATTAGAAAGAATTATCAAAGATAGAATTGGAAAGAAGTCCATTGGCTTTGGGGCAGAAATAGAAAGCAAAAAGGATATGGATAAATACAAAGTGTTTGAAGAGTTGCTACCACAGGATTTGTTGAAATTCGGCTTAATACCAGAATTTGTAGGAAGGCTACCAATTATTGCTACATTAAGAGAATTAGATAGGGAAGCTCTTTTAAAAATAGTAACAGAACCTAAAAATGCTTTAGTAAAGCAATATAAAAAGCTATTTAAAATTGATAATGTGAACCTAGAATTCGAACAAGAAGCATTAGACATAATTGTAGAAAAAGCAATTGAAAGAAATACAGGGGCAAGAGGACTACGTTCTATTATAGAAGAGGTAATGAGAGATATAATGTTTGATATACCTTCTAACCCTAAAATAGAAACATGTATTATTACAAAAGAAACAGTTAAAAATGGTGATTCACCTAAATTAATCATCAATGAAAATAAAGAACTACCAAGACGTATACTAAAAAAGAAAATCATACAAAATAAAGGACAAAATCAGACAGCATAAGTAATTATAATATACTTTTATTATAGAAATGGAGAAAAATATGAAAAAAGCAAATGCAATTGTCATTTTTATAATTACTATCCTTATTATTAGTATAAACACGCCGGTATTTGCAACAGAAAATTATTCTATAGAATTAAAACCAAGCAAGCAATCATTAATAGAAGGGGACAAAATTATTCTTGAGTTTTATATAACAGATATAGTAGTAAACCCAGGAATTGGCGCAGTTTATGGGGAATTAGTTTATGATGAAAAAGTATTTGAAAAAGTAAGGCAAGAAGATTTTATACAAAGTGAAGGATGGGAAATGCCAATTTATAACGATGTAAATGAGGCAGAAGGAAGATGGTTTTTATTAAGAGAGCAAGGAGATTTAATTACAGAAGACTCTATACTATTTAAACTAGAAATGAAGGTATTAGATAAGGTCATAAGTCAGGATACGCAAATAAAAGTTTGTGCAATTAGTGCATCGACTGCAGAACAAGATGTTTATACGAAAGATGCTATTTTAGATTTATCAGTAGAAGGAACATTAGTGCCAACTCAAAATATTACTTTAGTTTTATTTGGAGTTACTGTAATTGCAATAATTATAATAATAGTTCTAGTAATAAAACATAAACAATAAAGAAGTGAACTAAGGTTCACTTTTTTAAGTTATTAAGTTATAGGAAATTGCATTTTCTATAACTTAAAAAATATTATTGCACAGAAAAATTGCTATGCAATTTTTCGCGTCGACAAATCTTTACGCTTCTTCGAGAACTTAAATATATATAGTTTAATT
>CALXYG010000003.1 GCA_944392885.1 uncultured Clostridia bacterium | reverse complement strand
TATTAAACTTATTTTCTGTTTCTTCTAATTTTTCCTTTTCATTTTTTAACTTCTTTTCTAATTCTTGCTTTTTGTCTTTATATATAAATTCTGGAATTAAGTCATTTAGCTTATCTTCATATACTTGTTTGAATTGTTTTTCTAGTTTTTCTATAGTTTGCTTATATTTATTTAAGTCTTTCTCTAAAGTAGCTTTATTTGTATTAATTGCTTTTATATTGTTCATTGCAAAATCTTTAAATTCTGGATTACTAATTAAATTATCAATATACACATTTACGATTTGGTCTAAATATTCTATTCGCATTCTGTGTGGTTTGCAACCATAATTTGGTCTTATATTTTTTATTGCTCCTTCGTTGCTATATTTTTTACATATATAACTATCTGGTCTTTTTCTTGTACCACTTGTTCCCTTTCTTTTATACATTGCCGTTCCACATCTTCCACAATATAAAAGTCCTGAATATTTGTTGTTTTTTTCATATACAAATTTGATAGCATTATTACTTTCTTTATTTCTTTTCTCCCTAATTTTTTTTACTTTTTCAAATAGTTCTTTATCTATAATTGGTTCATGGTGGTTCTCTAATATAGTCCATTCTGATTTATCTTTTACTCTAGTTTTTTTTGATTTAAAACTTATTTTTTCAGTATGTCCGGCCTACATAATCTCCAAGATACCTTCTATCATCTAATATTCGTACTATATGCTGTGCCTTCCAATTTGTGGTTTGTTTTGCATTTGCAAAATTTCTGCTCTGAGATGGTGTTGGTACTCCTTTTTTATTTAAATAAGTTGCAATCTTTTGATAACCCCAGTTTTTAGAATATAATTCAAATATTTCTTTGACGACAGAAGCAGTTTCTTTATTAATAATTAATTTTTTTTCATTTTTGTTATATCCATAAATTGCTTTTACAAGCAGTTCTCCTTCTTCAATTTTATGTCTTAAGTTTCTTCTTATATTTTTACTATCATCTCTTGCTCTTCTTTCATTAAACCATGCATATAGGCCGAAAATCTCTTCATTGTATTGCTCGTCTTCAAATATTATTTCTACTCCTTGTTCTTCTAAATATTCCACAAAATCTAATGCTTCTTTTTGATTCCTCCCAAGTCTTGCAGAATTTTTGAATACTATTATATCTATTTGTTTTTCTTTAGCTTTTTCTCTTATACTTTTGAATCTACTAAAATCCGTGCCACTTTTATCATCATCCATTATAACATCTACTATATTTGTGTATCCACGACTTTTGCAATATTTTATAAGTAAATCTCTTTGTGTTTCTATTCTCTCGTAATTTTCTCCATTATCATCTCTACTTTCTCGTGCATAAATTACAACTCTCTTCTCTTGATTAGATTTTTTCATTATGTACCTCCAGTTGTAGCATATCAATAAAATTTTATTTATATATTATTCTTGTCTTATTCTATTTGAAATTATATTTGTAAATATTTCTTTATAATCTTTGTTTTCTTCTATACCTTTATTATTTAAGTCTATAAAAATAGCAAATGGCAATTTGTCTTTTTCTTTTTTATCCAATTGTATCACCTCTCTAAAAAGTATTCTAATTATATTTAATTAGAACAAATCTCTTTTCGTGAGAACTTTTTTTCCCACCATCCAATTAAAATACATATATTTAAGTTCTTAAATAATCACAAATATTTGTATATGTAAAAAATTGAATTTTAATTTGTATAATACTATAGCCTACAAAAAATGAGAGGATAAAATCTTATCCTCTCATTTGCTTTTGCTTTACTACTAGTACAACTCCAGCAGTTAATGGTTTTATTGGTAAGAAACTATTGATGGTATCACATAGATGAGCAATCCATTGTAATCACATTCATGGTTTACTACATCTGCTGCAGGGGAATTATCGTGTATTCCCTTCGCCCCGCCAACGATGGTGGGTTTGTTGTTTTCCCATAAGACCAATCTGTACCACTGTGCATCATCAGGTTCATTGCAAATTCTTTTCCATGTTTCTCCATTTGCAATTCGCTGCGCCCACTCAAGTGCTTGCTCAACCCAATCTGCCATGTGGTTACCATTTTCCTCCGCGAACCTTTTTAATTCTATTACGGTTTTTACCGTCCATGTCCTTTCAGGTCTTAGAATCCTAAACGGTCTACCATATCTTTCTTGGTCTTCATCCACCCTACTGAACGCCTTCAAAATGGTTTTTCTTGTTATTTCCTGCTTAGGATTCTTCCTTTGTTCCTGAAAAATCCTTCTGTCGATTGAAGCTGGATTCACGTTAAAGTACTTGCCTTCAGTTGGCTTCCTAGCAATTTTCGTCTTGTCTGCCTTCTTGTCTTTCCTCCTCTTGTTGAAAATAGCAATGAGCTCTTCCTCAGAAAAAGTCATTTCCCCTCCATCAAACTGCAATGTAACTTTCTCACCATCCACAAAAGCTTTAATCATGTCCGTTTTCCTCCTGCTATAAAAATTTAGAGCAAATCGCTCTTTGTTAAAAGTTTATCATAATTTTACATAATTTTCAAGTAGTATATGTATTTAATGTAGCCACCAAACATCACAACCTCCTGGATACGAGAACACTGCATTCTTAAACCTTCCAATTAAAGCACCTGCCATAATCACAGAGGAACGCATTTGTCGCATTAATAGATATGGAATTTCGTGTGAAATAATGTGTCCTGAGTCAATTATAATTTTATCATTTGTTTTTTTTACTTTACACCCTAAGGATTTTAGTATCTTAAATGTAATTTGTATATCACATATGTTTGGAACATTGTATAATTTTGTAACTTTTCCATTTAAGATGCTTGCTGCAATAATAGGTAAAGAAGCATTTTTAGACCCCGAAACTTTTGCTATCCCCTCCAGTTTCCTACCTCCTTCTACTATGTAGCTCGACATATTTTCACCCTCTTTCTTATTTTCTGATATATATTATGTTTGCTTTCCATAAAAGGTGAAAAACATGTTAACAGTTAAATTTAAAACCTATATTTTAGGCTTTTCGTATTTTTCTATTCCTTCTCTAAATGCAATATTTAGTAGCTTACATATAGAGACTTAATTGTTCCAATTTTTCGTAATATATCGTGTATACGCCAATTAATATCTTACATGAATCAACGTAAAAGAAAATTAAGAAAATCCGTTTAAAGGATTTTCTTAATTTCTTCTATTTTTTCAATTGTTTGTTCGTATCCCATTTGTACACAATGGTCTAACTTATTAATTCCTAAAAGTCTTGTTTTCCCTGTATGTATATTTAAAACATAATCGCTTGTTTGTAGATTGTCTTTTGCTATTTGATTTGTCATAATGTCTAATGTTCGTAGTAAAATACTATAAATACTATTTCCCATATACTTTTCCGTTGGAGGAAAAGTAACAGACAATACTTTTTCGGCTCCAAGTCTTCTTACTTGCTTTGTTGGAACATTATCCAGTATCCCTCCATCTAGAAATTGTTGCTCTCCAATACGACATGGAGCATATATCGCTGGGAAAGAAGAACTCGCGCGTACTGCCTTTGAGATAAGTGATTCATCAATATAATAATTGTCTTCTTCTTTTCTATTAGTAAATATATACTCTTTTCCTGTAATTGCATCAACAGCTGGAATAACTACTGGAAATAAAATATCTTTCATATATTTTACTTGCTTGTATTTACAAGCTTCATTTACTGCTTTTTCTATGTTTTCTCCAGATAATAAACCTAAAATGCTTAGGCTTTTGTTTTTTCTAAATGAATTAACAATAAATCTAGGATCCGCTTCAATTACCAATTTCGAGAAATAAGAAAATAGTTTATGAATTTCTTCTGGTAAATACCCCATAGCATATAATACTGCAACAATGCTTCCCGATGATGTCCCACCAATACAATATGGTTTTATTCCATTTTCTTCTAATGCCTGTAAGACACCTATATGAGCTGCCCCTTTTATTCCTCCACCTGATAGTGCTAATCCCAATTTCATATTTTAACACCTCTTTTTATTATTTATATAACTGTACTACCTTTTAAATATAAACTCATAAGGTAAAAGTTCTTTCATAGTATATTCTTTTTTATTTTCTCCTTGATATAATATAATTTTAAAATCATTATCTACAAATTCTGATAGAAATTGTCTACAATAGCCACAAGGAGTTGCTATATCTAGTTTTTCATCTCCTTCTGCTCCAGCTACAATTACCATAGACTCAAATTCTTTTTCCCCTTCTGATAAAGCTTTCACAATTGCAACTCTTTCTGCACATATAGAAGATATACCACAATTTTCAATATTGCAACCTGTATAATATTTTTCATTTTTGGTTTTTAAACAGGCTCCTACTTGATAATGTGAATATGGTGCATAAGCATTTTTCTTCGCTTCTATTGCTTTATTAATTTGCTGCATCATATTTTTCCTCCTTTCTTATTATATTTTTATAAAAATTTGACATATCTATTATTATTTCGCGGATTAACAATAAAAAAATACATTCTATGTCACATTGGTGCTACTAATTTGTCTATCTTAGTTTTAATATATCGTTCTAGTTTTTCCATAAATACTATTGGTTCTATTTCTTTTTTTGCAACCATATCCAACCCCTTTTCCCAACTTGCAGTTAATTCAGGATTTAACATATCTGGCATGGAATTGTAGATAATGTCATATATTTTTTCTCCTTTTTCTGTTGGAGTAATAATCTGTGTTTTAGAGTTAATTGCAATATATTCTATCCTTTCTAATTTCTTTATAATTTCCGCTCTTGTTGCACTTGTACCGATTCCTGCCCCTTTTATTTGTTCTCGTAATGTTTCATCTTCTATAAGTTTTCCCGCATTTTCCATTGCCAATATCATAGACCCAGAATTGTATCTCGTTGGTGGGCTTGTTTCAGCTTCTTTTGTCTCATAATTTCGTACATCTATTTCTTGACCTTTTTTTAATGAATTTAGTATTGTAAGATTATTATCCAGCCTTTCTTTCTCCGCGTCCTTTTTGTTTCCTAAAATCTCCAAATAACCTTGTTTAACGCATACTTTTTCACTTGTAATAAAAGTTTCGCCTCCAACATCAATATTAACAGAAACTTTATTGAATTCAGCCGCTGGATAAAATATGGCAATGAAACGATTTACGATTAACTCATATACGTCCTTTTGCAAATTTGACATTTTCTCTAAATTTTCTAGTCCCTGTCCAGTTGGGATTATTGCATAGTGGTCTGTTATTTTACTATCGTTTACATACTTTGTTTTTATTAAATTAATGGAATAGTTTTCTTCTCGCATTTTTTTTAAGTAACTTTGCACTTTTTCATTTCTATATTGTCTCCATAGGCCATTTAAATTTTTTGTAATTTCCTTTGCAACAGCTGTGGAGAGAACTCTTGCATCTGTTCTTGGATAAGTTACCAGCTTTTTTTCGTATAAAATTTGGATTATCTCTAATGTTTCATCTGGCTTTATTTTAAAACGTTTTGTACATTCATTTTGAATTTCTGCTAAATTAAATAGTAATGGTGCGTTCTCCTTTTGTTTTGTCTTTTTTATTTCTGTTACTATTGCTTGTTTATCTTTTAATGAAATTATAAATTCTCTTGCTCCTTCTATTGTTTTAAATCCACTTTCGTTATAAAGTTTTATAGACTGGTATAAACTTGATTTTTCAGTTGTTTTCCATTCTGCACTTAAAAATGATTCTTCTTCTCCAAAATTTCCTATAATCTTATAATATTTATTTTTTATAAAATTTCGTATTTCACGTTCTTTTGATACTATCATTCCTAAAACACATGTCATCACTCTACCAACCGAAATAGAAACTTTTTCCTCTTTTAGCTCTTTTGCCATTCTTCTTCCAAAAATAATAGAAAGCAACCTAGAAAAATTAATTCCTATTAGGTAATCCTCTTTTGCTCTTAGATAAGCAGAATTTGACAAGCTATCATATTCTGATAAATCTTTAGCATTTTCGATTCCCCTTTTTACTTCCTCCTCTGTTTGTGAATCAATCCAAACTCTTTTTTTCTCTTTTCCATGAACCCCAACCATTGCATCAACTAGACGGTAAATATATTCACCTTCGCGCCCAGAGTCAGTACAAACATATATTGTATCCACATCTTCTCTAGTAAGTAATGTTTTTACGACTTGAAACTGTGCTTGTGTATTTGGAATAACTTCATATTTATATTCTTTAGGCATAAATGGTAATGTGTCTAATCTCCATTGTTTTAATTTTTCATCATATTTATCTGGATATGACATTGTAACTAAATGTCCTACACACCATGTAATAATCCAAGAATCTGACTGCAAGAATCCATTTTTTTTAGCTGGATTAATTTTTAAGACATTTGCTATTTCCATTGCTACACTTGGTTTTTCTGTAATTAGTAACTTCATTTTTTTACTGCCTCCACTTTTCTAAAGTATATACTAAAATTTTTAAGATTGCAACAAATGTAAAGTTTGCTTTTTTTCATAATTTGTAATATAATATGACCAACTTTAAATAAAGAGGTGCTTATTATGACATATGATTTTAGAACAATTGAAAAAAAGTGGCAAGATTATTGGGAAAAAAACAAAACTTTCTATACTGATGTATGGGATTTTTCTAAACCTAAATTTTACGCTCTTGACATGTTTCCATACCCTTCTGGTCAAGGTTTACATGTAGGTCATCCTGAAGGTTACACAGCAACTGACATTATTTCAAGAATGCGTAGGATGCAAGGTTATAATGTTCTTCATCCAATGGGTTGGGATGCCTTTGGTCTACCTGCTGAACAATATGCAATCAAGACAGGAAATCACCCTAGTAGTTTTACAGAAAGCAATATTAATACCTTCAAACAACAACTTAAAATGCTAGGATTTTCTTTTGATTGGGAGAAAGAAATTTCTACCGCTGACCCGAATTTTTATAAATGGACTCAGTGGATTTTTAAGCAACTTTTCAATGATGGACTTGCTAAATTAGTGGAAATGCCTGTAAATTGGTGTGAGGAATTAGGAACTGTACTTGCTAATGATGAAGTAATAGATGGAAAAAGTGAACGTGGTGGATTTCCTGTTATTCGTAAAAATATGAAACAATGGGTTATGGATATTCCAAAATTTGCTGAAACCCTTTTAGATGGTCTTGATTCGTTAGATTGGCCAGAATCTACAAAAGAGATTCAAAGGAATTGGATTGGTAAATCTATTGGAGCACATGTGACTTTTCAAATTGCTAAACATCAAGAGTTTTCTTTTACAGTATTTACAACTAGACCTGATACACTTTTTGGTGCTACATATTGTGTTTTAGCTCCAGAACATCCACTTGTATCTCTGATTACCACTAAAAAACAAGAAGAAGATATAAAAAATTATATAGAAATTTGTTCAAAGAAATCTGATTTAGAAAGGACAGAATTAAATAAAGAAAAAACTGGTGTATTTACTGGTAGTTTCGCTATTAACCCTGTTAATGGTAGTGAAATCCCTATTTGGATTTCTGATTATGTATTAGCAAGTTATGGTACTGGAGCAATTATGGCAGTTCCTGCACATGATGAACGTGATTACGCCTTTGCCAAGAAATTCTGTTTACCAATAATTCCAGTTATAGATGGCGGCAATATTGAAGAAAAGGCTTTTGAAGGAGATGGTATTCATATTCATTCTGGCTTTTTGGATGGTCTCGGAAAACAAGATGCTATAGATAAAATGATAAGTTGGCTAGAAGAGACTGGCACTGGTTGTAGGAAAACCACATACCGATTACGTGAGTGGATTTTCGCAAGGCAACGCTATTGGGGTGAACCAATCCCTATTGCCTATGTAGACGGAGTTCCTTTTAGTTTATCAGATGAAGAACTTCCTTTAGTGTTACCAGAACTTGAAGATTATAAGCCATCTAAATCTGGTTCATCTCCTTTAGAAAAAGCAACAAAGTGGATTCATACAAAAATAAACGGGAAGGAAGCTATTAGAGAAACTAGCACTATGCCAGGAAGCGCTGGTTCTAGCTGGTACTTTATTCGTTATATTGATCCTCATAATGATAAACAGTTAGCAGATCCAAAGCTTTTGGCTCACTGGCTACCTGTTGATTTATATATGGGCGGTCCTGAACATGCAGTTGGTCATTTATTATATTCACGTTTTTGGAATGAGTATTTATATACTAAAGGAATTGTTCCGGTCAAAGAACCTTTTCAAACGCTGCGCCATCAAGGCATGATTCTTGGTTCTAATGGTGAAAAAATGAGTAAATCTAGAGGTAATGTTATTAATCCTGATGATATTATAAGAGATTATGGAGCAGATTCTTTAAGACTTTATGAAATGTTTATGGGGCCAATTGATGCATCTAAACCTTGGGATCAAAATGGAATTGATGGGGCTAAAAAATTTCTAGATAGAGTTTGGCGTCTATTTGTAGGTAGTGGTAAAGTTAAAAGCTCAGATGACCTTAGCTTGGAGAAAATTTATAATTATACTGTAAAAAAGGTCACTGCTGATTATGAAAATATGTATTTTAACACAGCTATTAGTCAAATGATGATTTTTGTTAATAGTGCTTATAAATCAGAGGTTTTTCCTCTTACTTTTGCAGAGGGATTTTTAAAAATATTAAATCCTGTGGCACCACATATTACAGAAGAATTATGGAACAAACTTGGTCATTCAAATAGTATTGCATATGAAAATTGGCCATCATTCGATGAATCAAAAATTACAGAAGATTCTGTTGAAATTCCTGTACAAATAAATGGCAAACTAAAAACTACTATTAGTGTACCCTTTGGTAGTGACGAAGAAGATATAAAGAATACTGTCTATTCAAATTCCACTATTAATGATTTAATTGCAAACAAAACAGTTTTAAAAGAAATTTATGTAAAAAATAAAATTTATAATATTGTTGTAAGATAAAAAATATATAAATCTAAAAAAATGTGAAACATAGTTTCACATTTTTTTAGATATTTTTTTAGATATTTTTTTTATATATTTTTTATTTTTTTATAACGAATATATGAAATTCCACTTATTATTATTAATATAAATATAGCTGGTAAAATATAATCATTTAATCCTGTATATGGGATTTTTTCATCAGAAATATCTATATTTCCATTTATATTTGTACTGGTGTTAGTATTTGTATTCGTATTTGTATTCGTATTTGTATTTGTATTTGTATTCATATTTGTGTTTGTATTTGTGTTTTCGTTTTGTTCTATAATCCTTAATGTTCCTGTTACATCACTTATGGTATAATCATTTTCTGAATCAGATCCGCTAATCTCTGTTAGTCTAATTTGCGTGCTACCTAGGCTTGCAGTACTTAACACTTTAAATGTTATTTCAAATACAAGATTATCTGTTTTAATTAAGTCTCCACTAGCTCTACAAGTAAGGAAGAGTCCTTCATTTTCATTGTATGTTATAGAATCCCAACCTGCTGCTGCTGAAAAACTAGTCTGATTTATTTTTTCAAATACTGTTTCATCATATTCTAATTTTCCTAAGATTGAACCTAGTCCTTTTTCTATTTGAATATTAGTAAGTACAAAAGATATTTTTATGCTATCTCCTGGCTTTACTTCTGCTGTAGTTGTTTGCATTTTTATTCCAAATGTATCTGCTGCATAAATATTACTCATCATGACCATTAATACAATAAGTACTATTAATATAGATGCTAATATTTTCTTTTTCATAGATTATCCCCTTTATCTTATTTATATTTCTAATTATATAGTATATAAAATTAGAAATCAATATATTTTCATATTTTATTAAAATTTTCCAGCTAAAATTCTATTATTTTGCATATTGCCTGTTTTATTTTTAACAAATCAGTTAAATTAATTTCTCCATTCAAATTAATATCTCCTGCTTGTTTGTATTCTCCTTGTAGCTCTTCTATTTTTACCAAGCTTCTTTTTACCATTAACAAATCTGTTCCAGTTACCTTTCCGTCTCCATTTGTATCCCCTAATACAATTATCTTATATGTATCATTTGTTTCAATAATTCTTAATTCCATTCCTGTTCCAACAATTTCAGCTTCTGATAGTTCATTGTTATTTTTATATATTTTAATGGTTTTTGAAATTACTAAATTGTTTATAAATTCTTCTATACTTGTTTCTGGTGAAACGCTTCTAATTTGTTTTTCTTGTTTAGCAATTGTATATTTTTCAGATGTTATTATATCTTCTTGTTGTATATCATTTATAGTAAATGCTTTAATACAAGCACTTATATTGCTTCTATTTGAAACTTGTAATTGTGATAAATCACTCCATTGATTACCATCAAAAGAACCAAAACTTTCTCCTTCATTACTTGTAGCTGTTTCCCATGCTGTTCCCGGAATACTTGATTCAATAGGAGCTATTACAGCATCTTTTTCTGCTATATATTTGATTACCACTGCAAATTTTTCACCTGTTAGTTCTATTGGTTCATCTAATTTTACTGTTATGTAATCTGATGTAGTTTGTTGAACATCCATTACCTTAACAAGATTATCAAGTGTTAAATTTTCATTTGATGCATTTATATAAATTTCATATGATTCATTTGGTACAGTGTAAAATCCTATTTCTTTTAAATAGGAGGTTTCCTCTTTTTTCTGATAAACATTTGCCATGTACATTTGCTGATATTCTGAACCTATCAATGTATCATTTGCTCCTAACACATCATACTGATATATATTATCATAATCAATTTCTTCAAGTGATATAACACCTGACATATAGGTTTCAATTAAGCAGTCCTCATAAGAAATATATAAGTAACCATTATCAAAAACAGGAATAATGCCATCTTCCGTTTCTTTTTCAGTTCCATAAGAATTTTGTACTAGCCATGCTCCTGGAGAACTTGGTCTGTGTTCTTCATTAAAATTAGTTACTTCATAATTATCATCCCATCCAACGATTACTATTTGATGATCAGCTTTTACTGTATTGTCATCGCAATAGTATGCTTTAGAAGCAATAGTGCTAGTTTGATTACTAAAAAATTCTTTATGATTTGTTGCAGTAACCGCCAGTACAGCTCCATATTGCATAATATGATTTTTTATATCAGCACGAAAACTCATAATTTCTGTTTCTGAATATTCAACTCTATCATTTCCAGTTTGCCCATTTGTATAATAGAGTTCTTCTCCATTTTTTTCCTTGTATATGCTTGGAAAAACAATAAATTCTTTTAATTGTGCTTGTATATCTTTGTTCTGAATATCTGCCAAATTAATTTTTTCTATATTATTTTCAAATGGCATATCTTCCTCTAGAATTGGACCTCTCCCACTTGTTAAATAAGCATATGCTTGATAAAGATTTCCTCCTGAATCTACTTCTCTGTTATGGCCATCTGGATTGATTCCATCTAGAAAGGTTTTTGCAGTAGAATATTCAAGATGTCTACCAGAATATTCTACTGCTTTTGATCTTACCTTTGCTGTATAACTTTCTAGTTGTGTAGCCACCGCTAACGCCCAGCATTGATTTGTATCCATCTGATTTTTAACTTCCAAGGATATCGTATCTAATAAACTGTATTTTGCATTTGTATTTAATAATCTTATATTATTTCTTAATGAAAATGTTTTTGTTGGATTATTTTCTTTTAGTTCTTTAGCATACAAAGTAGGTGCAATGGTTTCTGCCTTTATTTCTTCTGGCAAGTTTAGCCATTGTATATATTTTTGATTATACTGTCCTACTTCCACTTCCATTGCAAAACTAATTTTTGTTATACCGCAGTATTATTCCCATAATAATAAAAGTAATAATTAATTTCTTTTGACATTTGCAAATTTTACCCATACCACTACTCCTTTTTCTTATTATATTATTTATTATAATTATCTTTCTAATTAATGCAAGTATCTATTTTTTACCAATATCTCCTCGCTTTACGGAAACACCTCTTTGATCTTTTTTTACATTTTGATTTCAATTTTATAATTTTTGTTTTTGTGTGTTGTAATATAATTGTAATCATATTTTAATCTGTTTGACATATTCTTTTGCCATTTTTACGGTATAATATATATATTCATATGAAAAGGAGATACTAATGAATATTCGGAACTGCACTGAGAAAAGAAGGTATTCAAGTGGTAAAACAATTAGATACCTTGAGAGTAAATTCAATTGCACAAAAAATTGCAAATCGTCTATGCACTGCCTTTCCTGAGCATGGCTTTTGCAAAGCTGATTTATTTGCCAGTATCTCAAGATTATCTATGTACTTAGCTAAAATATCTGATCCTCTCTGTGCTGCTAAATATTTTTATAAAAACGCATCAATTTATTTTAATATTGATTACTCCCTTGCAAACGCAGATAGTTTTGCTCTACATGAATGTATACACTATCTTCAGGAAGTAAAAGATGAAAAGGGAAATCTTATTCGCTTAGGTCTTTATGATTTTATGAGTAATCATGGACTATCTTTAAATGAAGCTGCTGTTCAGCTAATGACTGCTGAGGCTTTAGGTAATCATACTCAAAATGTTACATATTATAATTTAGTTATTCCTTCTAATAGTACTGATTATTATCCTTTAGAATGTGCTATCGTTAGACAGCTAGCTTACTTTACAGGTACTTATCCTTTATACTATAGCACATTACATGGTAATGATATTTTTAAAAATACTTTTATTGCAGTTTCTAATGATAAAGTTTTTAAACAAATCGAATTAAATTTAGATACCATGCTTAAATATGAAAATGAGCTTCATACATATACACAGCTTTTGCAATCTTGTGATGAGAATACGAAAATGGTAAAGAAACTAAATGCTTCAATAGATACTACAAAAAAGAAAATTGAAAATTTATTTATAGAATGTCAAAATACAATTATATCTAACTGTTTTACTAAGGAACTTCATAATATTCGAAATATGAATGATATTGTTGAATTAAAAAATAAATTATATGATTTTCAGCATTTTATTGCTACTAATGAATCTTATACATTTTATAATGAATTTTATTGTAATATGATGGAGTCTCTAGATGAAAAATCTAAACAAATTCAAGAACAAGGTTCTCTTGATTTTGAAAAGGTGATTTCTTCTGATATTACAGTTATAACAAAAACTAAAAGAGCATTCACTATTTTTAGACGAATTTTAACTTTTTTAGGTTTTATAAGGCAAAAAGAATTTTAAAGATAAATTTAATAAAAGAGTATATTAGTGAAGTTAAAGTTTTTGTTTTACTAATATACTCTTTTATTAAATTACTTTTCGAATTTATCTATACATTTTGCTGCTTCTCTACCAGAATAACATGCCCATGCCACAGTTGCTCTGCATCCAATGCTATCACCTGCTGCATATACGCTTTTTAAACTTGTTTGGTAATTCTCGTTTGTTTCAATATAACCCTTTTCATTAATACTAATTTTGTCTAATCCACTTTTATCTAGTTTTGAACCAATTGCCATAACTATATAATCTGCATCAAGTTCAAAGTCGCTATTTTGTATTTCTACTGGAAATTCTCTATCTTCTCCTTCTTTTTTTATTAGCATAGTTTTCACACAATGGACCTTATTGCCTTTTATCTCTTTCACATTTATTTGAAATAAAAATTCTATTCCCTCTTTAATTGCCTCTTCTACTTCTTTTGGTTCTGCTGGCATTTGTGCTCTAGCTCTTCTATATACCACTATTACTTTTTCTGCTCCCATTTTTTTAATTGTTCTACTTACATCCATTGCTACATTTCCGCCACCAATTACAATTACTTTTTTCATTTTATAGTTTAGATGTTTCTCTTTTTCTAGTAATTCATTTGCTCCTAATACATTTTCTTGCATTTCACCTGGTATGCCCATTCTCAAAGATTTATTTGCACCTATACTAAGAAATACCGCATCGTTCTTTGTAATCAAATTTTCGAGATTTAAATTTTCCCCTAATTGTTTTTTAGTTTCAATTTTTACACCATAGTTTATTAATTGCTCTTCTAAAACATCTATGTATAATTTATCTAAACGAAACTTTGGTATTCCATAACGCAAAATTCCTCCTATTTTTTCTTGTTTTTCGTAAAGTGTAACTTCCCATCCTCTTTTTGCTAGTTCTAAGCTTGCTGTTATTCCTGCTGGTCCTGCTCCAATAATAGCAATTTTTTTGTTTTTCTTTGTTGGTTTTTTCACAGGTAAATACCATTTGTTTTGTATTGCTATATCACCAATTTTACTTTCTATCTCACCAATAGAAACTGGATTTTCTTTTATCCCTCTTACGCATGCTCCTTGACATTGCTTGGTATGTGGGCATATTCGTCCACATACAAATGGCATAACTGTAGTTTGACACAATGTTTCGTATGCTTCTTTATAGTCTCCTTGCTTGCTATATGCAATGAATGTTGGAATGTCGTTTTGTAATGGACATCCATTTTGACATGGTTTTGTTCTACAATTTAAACAGTATTCTAGTTTATCTTGTAATTCTTTCATTTAATTTTTCCTTCCTTTTATTAAGATGATTCCATTTCTTCTAATTTTACTCGTACTTGTTTCATATCTCTCCAAAAGTCTATTTTTTTTGATTCGTCCCTAAGAAGTGCTGCTGGATGCCAAGTAGGCATATACCAAATACCTTTTTTCTCAACCCAGCTCCCTCTGGAATCTGTAATACCATATTCCTTCCCCAAGATGTTTTTTAATGCTATACGACCTAATAATAGAATAATTTTAGGCTTTATTAAGATAACTTGTGAACGTAAATAATCCATACAACATGTAGCTTCATCTGGCTCTGGATCTCTATTTCCAGGTGGTCTACATTTGACAATGTTTGTTATGTACATTTCTTCACGTTTAAGCCCTAATCCAATAAATGCTTGATTCATTAATTTACCAGCTTTCCCTACAAATGGGTTTCCCTCTCTGTCTTCATCTGCTCCCGGCCCTTCTCCTATTATCATAATATTTCCTTTTTTATTTCCAGCTCCAAGTACAATATTATTTCTATTTTGATAAAGTTTACATTTTTTACAGTCTCGTATTGCTTCTTCCAATTGTTCCCATGTTTCGTACATTTTTTCCTCCATTTTAATTACTTTTTTATACATTTGAATGATTATTAATAAGTTTTTTCTCTAATGGTTTTATAGTAAAATATTCATTTCCCTTTTTATTTGGTGAAAAATGGCATATGTTCTTATATGGACAATACTCACAAGCAGTTTGTTTTGATTTATTACGATACGGTTTCATTTCTATATTACCGCTTAGTATTTCTTTGCTTAATTGTTTTATTATGTTTTTAGTGTTTTTTTGTAAATCATTGAATTGTTCTAATGTTAATACATTAGATTTATTTAAGCTTAGTTGTCCATTTTTGTCTAAGAAAACTGGAATTATGTCTGAATACCCTTTTTCTAACTTTTTGTCCATCATTCTTACCACATGAATATCTGCCAATAAAATGCCATTTAATTTGAACTGTTTTTTTAACTCTTTTTCGATTTCCTCATCAGTTTTATTTCTTTTTGCTTTTAATACATTGTCAATTAATGAAAAGTAGAATACTCCTGCTGGTAATGCTTGTTCAATATGCATTGCAGCATCTAAATAAGTTAATAACTGAATCTGTACTCCTGCTAATACTTCATCAAAGTCAATACTTTTAACTGAAGATTTATAGTCTATAATACGTAGATATTTCCCACTACTATCTTTGGCAATATCAATACGGTCGATTTTCCCTGTTAATTCTATTTCCTCACCAGTATCTAAAGTAAACCTCATTGGTTCATAAGATGACTCTTTTGAAAATTCAATTTCCGTACCTGCAATTCTAAAGTCACTGAATTTAAGTTGTTCTATAATATGCTTTATTGCTTTTGCAATAACTTTTCCTAATCTTCTTGTTAAATTCTGAAATTTTGGTGTACTATTAAATAATCCATTTTTACTTAATGATAATTGCTCTTGTAAAACATTTTGCACCAGTTGTTTTATAGATGAGTCTTCTAGCTGTTTGTAGTCTAAATTGTTTTCTTCAATTAGCTCAAAAAATCGTGCAATTGCTTCATGCATGAACGATCCTGTATCTATCGATTTTATGGCAAATTCTGGTGGTTCTTTTAATTTTAACCCATATTTTAAATGGAATGAAAAAGGACATTTACGGTATTGTTCTAGTTTGGAAACACTTGTTTTAAGCACATTCCCATAAAGTTTTTTAATGTTTTCCTCATTAATTTTAGATGGTAGATTTGTATCTTCCCTTCCCTTTAATGCTGCTTGTAATCGCCCATTCCACTGGTTGTCTTTTTTGTATAGTTCTAAAACAGTTTGCCATGTTTCGTTCATCTCTCCACTTTGCATAGCTATTAACAAATTATCAAATGTAACTCGTTTATTAACAATTTCCAAAGGCTGTTTTATTACATCGCTTTGTTCTATTAGATTTGGGAATATCTTTTTTACTTTTTTTATAAATCTAGATGGTCTAAGAGCACTACCCTGTTTGTCAGTTGATGGATATGATAAATATAATTCTTCTTCTGCAATTGTAAATGCCTTATATATAGAAAATTGTTCTTCATATAAGTTCTCCATGCTGTCTTTGGCTAGTTCAATTCCCATTTCCTTAAGTGATTTTCTATCTATATCATTTAGAAAACCTTCTTCTTTTTGATTGCTTGGAAATATACCATCGTTTATTCCCAAAATAAATACTGCTTTTACTTTATGGCTCCTACTTCTTTCAACATCTCCAACAATTACTTGGTCTAGTGTCGCTGGAATCGCACCTAGAACATTTCCACTAAATCCAATTTTTAGTATTGCTAATTGTTTTTCAAAAGAAATTTGTTCATTTCCTATTATATCAACCATGTCATCTAAAACTTTTATAACCATTTCTAGACTTGAAATATATTCTTTAGCAATTTCTATTTCACCAGTTAATATTAAACTATTTACTTTTTGTTTTACAGCTTCTTCAACATTAGTTTCTTTTAAATATTCATACAACTTTTGGCTTACTATACGAATAGTTTTTGATCGTCCTAAGTCTTCTTTTAATTTTACAATAGGCTCTACAACTTTTTTTCTGATTTGATTTATTCTTTTTTGTTCTTCTTCAGTTTCCAATCCATATTTCCAATCTTTTTCATACCAGGCTTTTCCTTTTATTCCCCAACGTATCACATAATTTTCTAATTCTTGCTCATCTTCTCTTGTAATTGGAAAAAATCCTGTTTTCAATGCTGATAAAACATCCTCTAATCTCCAACCTTTGCTTAATATCTCCAATACAGAAAGTATATATCGAATTAATATGTTTTGACTCAATTCTTTTTTTTCGTCAATAAAATTAGGAATATCATATGAACGAAAAATTGCTTTGATAAGTGCTACATATTCCTCTGTATTTTTCGTAATAACTGCAATATCTCTGTAATAATAACCTTTTTCTCTTGTTAATGTTGTTATTTGTCTTGCAACTTTTTCTACTTCTGTGTACGGATTAGATGTTAATCCTAGATGAATATGTTTTGGTTGCTCTATTTGCTGTTCTTCTGGGAAATCATACAGGTTTTTTTCTAATAAAGAAAGTTCTTCATTTTTAAAACGATATGCTTTTTCTAAGTAAACTGGTTTTTCTATAGTGATGTGGTTCTTTTTTGCAATTTCGATTAATTTTTGTGCCATTATATTATTTGTATAAAATAAGTTTTCTTTTGATGTGTTTTCTATATTATCACTTGCAATTGTAACTATTACTTCATCTGCTTGTTTCATAATAGCTTCAATTGCAGCATATTCTTGCAGTGTAAAACCAGAAAATTCGTCTATGAATACACTTGCATTTTGAAACATCCTACTACTTTTTACTTTTTCAGGGAATAATCCTAAGATGTCATTTTCTTCAATATATGTATCTCCCATTTGCTCTTGAAAATTTTGATAACAATAATATATGTCCTGTAGTTTAAGACTTAATTTTTCATTATTTATTCGTTCTATAACCTTTTTTAGTGTATCTAAAGATAAACAATGTTTTTTAAATTCTGATATTGTTTGCATGATTATTTCTATATTTTCTTCTGTTTTTCCTAGAAATGTGAGTTTATCTTTGCCACTAGTTAGTATATTGTAAAACAACATCCTCTTTCCATTTTCCGAGAGAAGTTTTTTTCCTGTTCCTCCAACTTCTTCTAATACACGACTTGCCATACGACCAAATGTAATAATTTCTGCATAGAGACTGCTTCCGTGAATCTAAAGTTTCTAACAATTTTTGTTCAGCAGTAAATGAGAACTGCTCTGGGGTAATCATATAGCTTACCTTTTTTTCTTGAGATTTATTTTTTATTTCTTCAAAACAGACTTTACTTTTTCCTGTTCCAGCTCTACCATATATTATTATTAAGCTCATTTCATTTCTCCTTTTTGATTATGCTGCTCTTCTCCAATAGAACAAATATTGTTGTGCAAGTCCTGATAAATTACGAAATTTAATTTCTGCCATTTTTTTAATTTGTTTTTTATCTACTGATTTTTCATCCGCTTCTGGGAAATATAACTCCTGCATAACACGCCTTACCCATACATCAATTGGAAAGACATCTAATCTTTTTAAAGTAGAAAACAATAATACACAATCTGCTACTTTTTCTCCGACTCCATTAAATTGCATTAATTTTTCTCTTAGCTTTTCTGTTTCTTTTATTTTTGAGAGCTCTTCAAAACTAATCTCATTATGTAATATTTTCTTTGTGACATTTTCTATGTATTTGTCTCTAAAACCTAATCCTAATTTTCTAAACTCCAAAGTAGTAACGTGTTCTAATTGCTTTGGAGTAGGAAATGTATAATAGGTTTTATCTTTCCATTTGATTGGATTACCATACGTTCTTGCTAAATTTTCGATAATTTTCTTAATTCGTGGAATATTATTATTAGCAGATATAATAAATGAAATCAATGTTTCCCATATATCTTGATTTAACAAACGAATTCCACTCCCATATGAAATACTATCTAACATAGTTTTATCAACTTGCTTGAGTACTTTTTTCATAGCTTCATAATCACGCTCTAAGTCGAAATAGCTCCAACACAATTCTTTTATATCTTTTTCACAGATTCCTGTAAATATTATCTTGTTTTTTTCTTTTTTTACGTTTATTACATTTCTACCAAAAACACCTGTATAACTCCTATCTTCCTCTCTTTGCCAGCGAAAACATTGTCCACATTCAAAAATTTGCTCTGGTTCAAAAGAAGTGCTATTTTCTAAAATGTAACTTTGTTCTTTCATTTCATCACCCACTATTTTGTATTTTATCATACAATTATATGGATTTCAATAAAGGTATACCATTAACTTTTAAACCCTTTTCCGAATACCTCTCTTGCGTTACTTATAATTAAAAAGGCTTTTTTGTCTGTTTCTTTTACAATTTTACGAATACTAGCAACTTCACCTCTACCAACTACACAAAGTAATAACATTTTTTCTTCATTTGTATACATTCCTTTTGCATATAATCCTGTAGTACCTCTTTCAACCTTGTCTCCAATTTCCTTGGCTATTTCTTTATATTTCTCTGATACAATATAAATCATTTTTGTAAAATACATTCCCTCTAAAAAGATATCGATTACTTTTCCCATAATATAAATAGCAATTGCCGAGTATAGTGCAATTTCAATCTGTTTAAATGCGATTACATTCATTCCAACAATTATTGTATCCATTAACACAATAAGATTTCCTGCTCTATATTCTGGTTTAAATCTTCTTATTATCTGCGCAAGCAAATCACTTCCACCAGTAGAAGCATCTGCTTTTAATATAATTGCCGTACCTATTCCTATTGTAATTCCACCATAGATGCATGCTAATAATTGATCTTGAGTAAGTTGATTAAATTGTTCGAATAAATCTATAAAAAATGAAAGCGAAAATGTTCCTATAATGGATTTTAAGAAAAATTTTCTTCCATTTCTGAAAAAAGAAAAAATAAATAGAGGAATATTTAATAAAAACATACTAGTACCAAGTGGGAAATCAAATAAATAATATAAAATCGTAGAAACCCCTGAAAATCCACCTGATGAGAGTTTATTTGGTAGCAAGAAAAAAGAAGTACCTATTGCCATAATAGCAGTACCACATACAATTTGTATTAATTCTATAAAAAATTTTTTTATTCTAATTAATAAACGTTTTTGTTGCATTTTCATAAAAATCACCTATACTTAAAGTATTGGTGATTTTTATATAATTTATTCTTTTATTTTTTGTTTTTTTCTTCTAAAAAATCTGAATATGTTTTTATAATATTAACATCAAATTTTCCATTTTTCATTGTTTTATCTTGGATAACCTTTACATCTACATCATATAATTCTTTTAATTTTCTTATGTTTTCTTTTTTATGCCCTACTACATTATTTACATTAGCACTATTTATTTTTATGGCTACTTCTTTTACTTTTACATTAAATGATTTTATTTTTTCCAAAATGCTATCATACCAAATAGCATCTTCTACTAATTGTCCAAATGCCTCATGATATGGCCCTGCTATTACTTCGCTTTTTACGTTTTGCGGAGAAGAAATTGTCTCTGTATTTTGTAATCCCATTCGAATAACGTCAATATGTTTTATTTTAAAAAAATAATATAACTCTTTACATATTTCTACAGCTTGTAAAAGAGATAACGGTTCATATTCTCCCTTTATATATTCTTCTTCCAGTTTTGTGCCTTTTACTATTAATACTGGATAAATTCTAACTATTTTAGGTTTTAGCTTAGAAATATCTCTTGCCGTGTTTTTTTCATCTAATCTTGTACTTTCAGGTAATCCCACCATAATTTGGTGTCCTAATATAAATCCATATCTACGTATTAATTTTGAAGCATTTTTTACATCTTCAAAAGTGTGTCCCCTCTGGCATTTTTTTAGAATATAATCATTTGAGGATTGTACTCCTAATTCAATAGTAACTACTTTATACTTTTTTAATCTTTTCAAAATATTTTTAGTGATGTAATCAGGTCTTGTAGAAATACGAATACTATGTACTTTTCCAAGCTTTATATATTCGTAAGCTGTTTGTAACAATTCCTCTTGTTTTTCCTCTTCAATTCCTGTAAAACTTCCACCAAAAAAAGCAACCTCTACTTCTTGTTTCCCTTCAAAGTTATCTAAATAATATTCTATAGTTTTCTTTACATCATCTTTTGTTACTTGCTTTTGCTTACCAGAAATTGTTTTTTGATTACAAAATGTACAATTCATGGGGCATCCTAAATGTGGTACAAATATTGGAATGATGTATTTCTTTTTCATATTACCTCCTATTTTCTAATGCTTTTTTAGCAGCTTGCATTTCCGCCATTTTTTTGCTTGG
Source organism: uncultured Clostridia bacterium (assembly GCA_944392885.1). Classification (GTDB taxonomy): domain Bacteria; phylum Bacillota; class Clostridia; order TANB77; family CAG-508; genus UMGS1754. The sequence continues at coordinate 23,216 of CALXYG010000003.1, read as the reverse complement.
TCCTTCTCCTGATGTAATTGATTTTCCATTAACCCAAAGTTCCACTGTAAATTTCTTATTATGATCTGGTCCTTCTTCTTTAACAGTTTTATATTTAATATTAATATCACCATGTTCTTGCAATTTTTCCTGTAATACAGTTTTGTAGTCCTTTTGTCCAACGTTTTTACTTGCATTTTCTACAGCTTCTTTTAAGTTGTTAATTATAAATTTTTTTGCACTTTCTAGTCCATTGTCTATGTAAATAGCAGCAATTACAGCTTCTACACTATCTGCTAAGACAGCTTGTCTTTTATTTCCATTAGATGATAGTTCGCTTTTCCCTAAGTTTAAAAAATCAATAAAGTTATGTTTAACTGCAATATTATACAGGCTTTCTTCACATACACACCCTGCCCTAACTTTAGTCATTTCTCCTTCTGTTAAATGACTGAAATTATTAAAAAGATAGTCACTAATAACATATTCTAAAATTGCATCACCTAAAAATTCTAGTTTTTCATTGCTTTCCACATTTTGTTCATATGCATAAGAAGTATGTGTTAATGCTTTTTCCAATAATTGCTCATTTTTAAAGTATATCCCTATCTCCTTTTGAAACACTTTTATGTTCATTAAATCATCTCCATTAATTTTGCTATTATTATATAATGTTCTTTTAGGTTTTGCAATAACTATTATTCCTTCTTTAAGAAAAGTTTGCTAAGTATTCTTCTAAAGTGTCCCACAAATTTTTTAAGTTATAGGAAATAATATTCCTATAACTTAAAAAAAGGCTTTTATTAAGCCTTTCTTTTGTTTAAACATTTTCTTTTATGTAATCTACAACATCTCCAACTGTAACTACTTTTTCAGCATCAGCATCTGGAATTTCCATATCAAATTCTTCTTCTAATGCCATTACTAATTCTACTATGTCTAATGAATCTGCACCTAAGTCATCTATAAAAGATGCTTCTGTTGTAACAGCAGTTTCAGCAACTCCTAATTGTTCAACAATGATATTTTTTACTTTCTCAAAAATTTCTTCTGAACTCATGAAATAAGTTCACCTCCCCTCAAGTTTTGCTAGCCACTTTAAATTTAATAACAAATTAATATGTATACACAATAATATATGAATTATAAAAAGTCAAGTATTTTTTTATTTTTGTATAGCTTCAAATTCCACCTTCATTTTTTCTACAGCCTTACTTTTAGCAAATTGCTCTGCTTGTTTTATTGTAAAGTAAAATAAATATTCATCACTACTTCCATGTGCTTTAACTACAGGCTTTTTCACTCCTAGGAATAATGCTCCTCCATATTCTTTATAGTCCATTGTTTTTTTGAAACGATTTATTGCTGGTAATGCTGAGGTTGCAGCTATCATACTTAATATGTTTTTCTTTAGACTTTCGGTTAGATTTTTCTTTACTAATTTTCCAAATCCTTCTACTGTTTTTAAAAACACATTGCCTGTAAATCCATCTGTAATTAATGCATCAATTTTTCCTGAGAATGCATCCCTTCCCTCGATGTTTCCAGCAAAATTAATTCCCAATTCTTTAGATTTTACGCTTAATATTTGATATGTTTCTTTTATTAATTCATTTCCTTTAGTTGGTTCAGTTCCAATATTTAATAATCCAATAACTGGTTGCTCAATTTTATAGTTATTTCTTAAATAAATTGTAGCCATTTGTGCAAATTGCACTAGATTCATTGGTTTGCAGTTTGTGTTAGCTCCGGCATCCATTAACATTAGTCCTTTTTTGTATGCTGGAAGCATTGGTGCTATAGCAGGTCTATCAATACCTTTTATCCTTCCTACTAATAAAGTCGCTCCTGTTAATAATGCTCCTGAGTTACCTGCTGAAATAAATACATGCCCCTTATCTTCTTTTAGTAAATTAAATCCAACTACCATAGAGGAATCTTTTTTGTGTTTTATTGCTTCTGTTGGTATATCTTCCATTTCTATGCTTTGCGAAGCGTGTTTTATCTTAATTTTATTTGATAAATTGTCTACTGTGTCTGTTCCATATAAGGCTTTGATACGTTCTAAAATAATTTCCTTGTCTCCTACAAGTAAAATATCTGATTCAATTTCTTTTGCTGCTTTTATTGCACCTTTTATTGCTGCATCTGGAGCATTATCTCCCCCCATAGCATCTAAAATAATTGTCATGCTAATGTTACTCCTTCCAAGTTAAATAATTTTTTAATATTATATTTATGATAGTTTTATTTTATTATTTAATTTTAAAAAAAGCAATACTTTTTGACCAGGTCGTACAATTTTATAAATTGCAATAATAAGTCTGCGCTTTTTATAAAATTTTTATTTCTGTATTAGCAATTATTTCTACTATTTTTTTAAAACTATAAATCCATTTTCTACAATAAGAAAAGTGGCTTCGCCACATGTACAGGTTTGCTTCGCAAACCGCACGAATCAAGGTAACTTAACCTTGTTGTTCCGAAAAAATCTGCGATTTTGACCATACAATAAAAGAAAGAACCATATAAATACAGTTCTTTCTTTTACATTTGATTTTAAAACTAATTTTATCTAATAGTTTCTTTATATTATTCTATTATTTCAGAAACAATACCAGAACCAACTGTTCTACCACCTTCACGAATAGCAAATCTTAATCCTTTTTCAATTGCTATAGGTGTGATAAGTTCTATTGTCATTGTTACATTATCACCTGGCATAACCATTTCTGTTCCTGTAGGTAATTCAATAACACCTGTAACGTCTGTTGTTCTGAAATAGAATTGTGGTCTATAACCATTAAAGAATGGTGTGTGACGTCCACCTTCTTCTTTTGTTAGAATGTAGACTTCAGATTTGAATTTTGTATGTGGATTAATTGTTCCTGGTTTTGCTAATACTTGACCTCTCTCAATATCTTTTCTATCAATACCTCTTAATAGAACACCTATGTTATCTCCAGCTTCTGCTTGATCTAACAATTTACGGAACATTTCTACTCCTGTTACAACTGTTTTCTTTCTTTCTTTTGATAATCCAACAAGTTCAACTTCATCAGAAACTTTTACAACTCCTCTTTCTACTCTACCTGTCGCAACTGTTCCACGTCCTGTAATTGTGAAAACATCTTCAACTGGCATTAAGAATGGTTGATCTGTTGGTCTGTCTGGTGTTGGGATGTAGCTGTCAACTGCATCCATTAATTCTTTAATACAAGCGTATTCTGGTGCATTTGGATCTGTTGAACTAGATTCTAATACTTTTAATGAAGAACCTTTAACGATTGGAATTTCGTCTCCTGGGAATTCATATTTGCTAAGTAGGTCTCTAACTTCCATTTCAACTAATTCAAGTAATTCTGGATCGTCAACCATATCGCACTTATTTAAATAAACTACGATATATTTAACGCCTACTTGTCTAGCTAGAAGAATATGCTCTCTTGTTTGAGGCATTGGACCATCAGCAGCAGATACAACTAAGATAGCTCCATCCATTTGTGCAGCACCTGTAATCATATTTTTTACATAGTCTGCGTGTCCTGGGCAGTCAACGTGTGCATAATGTCTGTTTTCTGTTTCATATTCAACATGGGCTGTATTGATTGTGATTCCTCTTGCTTTTTCTTCTGGAGCTCCATCGATTTGATCATAAGCTGTGTATTGAGCTTTTCCTAATAATCCTAAATATTTTGTAATAGCAGCTGTTGTTGTTGTTTTACCATGGTCAACATGTCCGATTGTACCAATGTTAACGTGTGGCTTTGTTCTTTCAAATTTTGCTTTAGCCATTTAATTTTCCTCCTTTAATTTTTGAAGTTGAAATTTGAAGATTTGAAGCGATAATTTAAAATATAATTAGCTTCTTCCTTTTTTCACTTCTTATTATTTTTAAAATTTAATAACGAATTTAATTTTGCAATGATATTTTATACTATTTCTACTAATTTTGCAAGTAGTTTGCTTTATTTTTTAGTAAACATATAAAATAGCATAATTTTGATAGAAACATTTTTACTAATTTTATATAAATATATTTTAACTTATAATCACTCTATCTAAATACTGTTTCTACTAATTTTCTGATTTTTTTCCTCTAGTTGCTACAATATTTTCTAAAACTGATTTTGGTACTTCTTCATAATGTGATGGTTCCATTGAGTATGAACCTCGACCTTGTGTTTTAGAACGTAAATCTGTTGCATAACCAAACATTTCAGATAGTGGAATATATGCTCGTATTTCTTGCATTCCATCATTTGCTTCCATACCTTCCATTTTTCCACGTCTAGAGTTGATATCTCCTATAACATCTCCCATATATTCTTCTGGAACTGTTATTTCAACTTTCATTATTGGTTCCAAAATAACAGAATGTGCTTGTTTGCATCCTTCCTTAAATGCCATTGACGCTGCTATTTTGAATGCCATTTCTGAAGAGTCAACCTCATGGTATGAACCATCTACTAGCGCAACTTTAAAATCAATAACTGGATAACCTGCAAGTATTCCACTCTCTGCTGCCTCTCTCATACCTTGTTCAATTGGTTTGATGTATTCTTTTGGAACAGCACCACCAACAATTTTACTTTCAAATTGTATTCCTTTGCCAGGTTCTAAAGGTTCCATTTCGAACCATACATCTCCATATTGACCTTTACCACCAGACTGACGAATGAATTTTCCTTGAACTTTTACTTTGTTTCTAATTGTTTCTTTATATGCAACTTGTGGCTTACCTACATTACATTCTACTTTAAATTCTCTTTTTAAACGATCTACAATTATGTCTAGATGTAATTCACCCATACCTGCTATAATTGTTTGCCCTGTTTCTTGGTTTGTATATGCTTTAAATGTTGGATCTTCTTCAGCAAGTTTTGCTAGTGCAATTCCCATTTTTTCTTGAGCTGCTTTATCTTTTGGCTCGATTGCAATGTCGATAACTGGCTCTTGGAATTCGATAGATTCTAGAATAATTTGATCGTCATTATTATACAGAGTATTTCCTGTTGTTACATCTTTTAATCCAACTGCTGCAGCAATGTCCCCTGAATATACCTTTTCAATATCTTCTCTGTGGTTTGAATGCATTTGTAGAATTCTTCCAATTCTTTCCTTTTTATCTTTGCTTGAATTTAAAACAGTTGAACCAGACTCTAATGTTCCTGAATATACTCTAAAGAAACATAGTTTTCCAACAAATGGGTCTGTAGCAATTTTAAATGCAAGTGCTGCAAATGGTTCTTCATCAGATGTTTTCGCTTCTGTTTCTTCTCCATCTAATGTTGTTCCTTTAATATGTGGAATATCTAATGGTGATGGCATATATTCTACAACTGCATTTAGTAATTCCTGAACACCTTTGTTTTTATATGAAGAACCACAGGTTACCGGAACTATTTTATTAGCTAGTGTTCCTTTCCTTAATCCTCTTTTAATTTCTTCTTCTGTTAGTTCTTCACCTTCTAGATATTTCATCATTAATTCTTCGTCTTGATCCGCAGCAGCTTCAATCATTTCATTTCTAAATTTTTCCGCATCAGCTACCATTTCTGCTGGTATGTCTACTTCTTCTATATCTTTGCCTAAATCGTCTTTATGAATGAATGCTCTCATTTTCATTAAGTCAACAATACCTTTGAATTGATCTTCTGCTCCTATTGGTAATTGGATTGGAACTGCATTTGCTTTTAGTCTGTTTTTTAATTGATCTACACAAAGCATAAAATTAGCTCCGGTTATATCCATTTTATTTACATATACCATTCTTGGTACTTGGTATTTATCAGCTTGTCTCCATACGGTTTCCGTTTGTGGTTGAACTCCACCTTTTGCCGCTAAAACTGTAACTGCACCATCAAGAACTCTTAATGATCTTTGTACTTCTACTGTAAAATCAACATGACCTGGAGTATCTATAATGTTAATTCTATGATCTTTCCAAAAACATGTTGTTGCAGCTGATGTGATTGTAATACCTCTTTCTTGTTCTTGAGCCATCCAGTCCATAGTAGCTTCGCCTTCGTGAACTTCACCTATTTTATGTGTTTTTCCTGTATAGAATAATATTCTCTCTGTTGTTGTTGTTTTGCCAGCATCAATATGAGCCATTATTCCTATATTTCTTGTTCTTTCTAGTGGGTATGCTCTTCCTGCCATTGTATTTTATTCATCCTCCTTTTTAATCTAATTTGATGAAACTTTTACCATTTGTAGTGAGCAAAAGCTCTATTTGCTTCTGCCATTCTATGCATGTCTTCTTTCTTCTTGAATGCATTACCATTTCCATTTACAGCATCCATAATTTCTCCGGCTAGTTTTTCAGCCATTGTTTTTTCATGTCTATTTCTTGCATAGGTAACAAGCCATCTTAGTCCTAGTGTTTGTCTTCTTTCTGGTCTTATTTCTATTGGGACTTGGTATGTAGCTCCACCTACTCTTCTTGCTTTTACTTCAAGAACTGGCATTACATTATTTAGTGCTGCTTCAAATACCTCTAATGGATCTTTTTGTTCTTTTTCTTTTATAATATCAAAAGCTCCATATACAATTCCTTGAGCAACTGTTTTTTTACCATCTAACATAACATTGTTAATTAATTTTGTAACAACTTTGCTATTATAAATTGGGTCTGGTAAAACTTCTCGTTTTGCTATAAATCCTTTTCTTGGCACTATTCTTCCCCTCCTTTTATTTTGATTTAAATTGTAACATTTTATAAAAAAATGTTATAGGTACTCTTAAAAATTGCTTTTTAAGTATAGTGCTACTTTATATAAAATCAATATAGATTGATAATTATTTCGCACTATTAATTCCTAAATAGCCTTAATTGAATAGCTATGTAGAACCTTATAAAACTAAATTTTATATGTTCTACTATTTTTTAGGACGTTTTGCTCCATATTTTGATCTACCTTGGTTTCTATCTTTAACACCAGCAGTATCTAATGTACCTCTGATAATATGATAACGAACACCTGGTAAATCCTTTACTCTTCCGCCTCTTATTAGAACAACACTGTGCTCTTGTAAGTTATGTCCTATTCCTGGAATATAGGATGTAACTTCATAACCATTAGAAAGTCTTACCCTTGCTACTTTTCTTAAAGCTGAGTTTGGTTTTTTAGGTGTTACTGTTTTTACTACTGTACATACACCTCTTTTTTGTGGACTTCTAGCATTGGTTTGTCTTTTCTTCTTAGAGTTATATCCCTTTTGTAGAGCAGGAGCAGTTGATTTTGTTGATGATGTTTTTCTTCCTTTTCTAACTAATTGATTGATTGTTGGCACTTATTTTCACCTCCTTATAAAATCTGACTATTTTTGTATAAAACCTTGTTTCTACAAGGATAAATCTTGCTTCACGAGAACTTTTTTATTTACTCATCTAATTAAACTAGATATTTAAGTTCCCGAAGAAACGTAAAGATTTTTTTGTAAAATAATCTTTATTAAGTTATAGGAAATTGTATTTCCTATAACTTAATAAAACCGCAAATTGCTTATTTGCGATTTGCGGTTTGAATTATATCATTTTTTTATTGAAATGTCAATGTTTCAGAAAAATTTATCTGCTAAATTCATCTGCACCTGTTCGGTCTAATTGTCTAGTTGTACTTTTTGTATATTCGTCCATTGGTGCTCTTCCTACTTTTTCTCTTAATCTGTCTAGCATTGCCTCTTTTTTTACTGTTCTTTCATCTTTCAATGTTGCATATCTTGCTGATGATTTTGCAAGTTCATATATACTATTTGCTTTTGCGGAAAATCCATTTAGAAACCTTCTTATTCCGCCAATTTTTCGTCTCACTAAGCAATGAACCTATTCTTATATAATCTAGCTTTGCCTCAAACTCTTCTATTTCTTCAATAGACTTTTTAGAAAAATCTTGATTAAACCTATCTATTTCCTCACGCATTGCTCTTAATGTTTCTTTCTCTATGTTTTCCAAAGATTTCATTGCATTTTTTGTAACAGTGTAAGAAGTTCCATCATTTGCTACAAATGAAATTTCACTATGCCTTAATTCATCCATCCTTTGATTTAATATTGTTTGTAGCCTTCTTCTGTCAACAGCCCCCAAACGTCTGGCCATTTTTAGAATATCTTCATTTCCTTTTTGTCCTAATAACTTCCTTTGTCTTTCTGGCGATGCCTCCACAAAGTCTTTGAACATTGATTTTGCAACTCTTTTTGGATTAGATGTATTACTTACATTTTCTTCTGATTGTTTCTGTACTGGATTTTTAGCTTCATCGCTTTGGTTCTCACTCGAATTTACTTTTGAACTATCTCCATTTGCATTTCTGCTAAATGCATAAATGTTTTGTTGTTTTAAAAAGGTTTCAATCTCCGATTTCCTCGTCTTTAGTTCTGCCATATATTTTCTTTGTAGTAATTGTAGTTCACGTAGCTCTTTTTGTTTATTTTCTAAATCTGTTTTTAAACTTTCAATTTGCTCTTTTATACTTGTTATTGCTTGTGCCTTATCAAATTTACCACTTACTCTTCCCGCAAATGCAATACTTTCATCATCTTTTCCCATAATTTCTTGTAGCTTGCTTTCTGCTGCTTCAATTTGTTTGCTCAATGTAGAAATGTCTTGTTCTGCTAATGAAATTCTAGATTGATTCTCGTCTAATATTGTTTGATACATTCCAAGCATTTCTACTGCTTCTTCTTTAAATTGCTCTTTGGCATCTTTTTTTCTTTTTGCTATATCGTCTAACTTTACCTCTATTCCATTATTTCCTTCTAATATCTGTCTATTGATGTTGTAATCTACCAATATTTCTAGTTTCTGTTCTAAAGAGAGTTCCTCTCGCACAAAATCTTCTAATGTCCCAGCAAATCCAAGAAAATTATTGTAATTAGATTCCAAATATTCTGGCGACACTACTTTTAACACTTCTTCGTTAACATAATTATCTCTTTCTTTGTTGATTTCTGAAACTCTCATTGCTAAATCTCTTTTTAATGAATCAACTTCCGAAAATGATTTCTTCATTGTAGCCCTTAAATCTCTTATTTCGTCCATATTAATCCTCCTCGTTATTTATCACTTTTTCTATTTTTATCATTTTCTTTAGTGTTTCATTACATTTATCCATCCTCATGAAATTTTCTTTTATTTCTTTTATGTTTTCTTTGTATTCTTTTTCATTCATAAAAACACCTCTTTCCAGACTGTTAACATAATAGTATTATATCATGCTTTACTATTTTTTGCAAGCTCTATAAAATTTGGCATTTTATCTGTTTGATTGCTCTTTCTGCAAACATTTTATACCTCTCTTTTTTGTCCCTTATTTTCTCCTCTAATTCTGGCAATAACCCAAAATTTGCATTCATTGGTGAAAAGTTTTCTTTTGGTGTTGATATATAGTCCGCAAGTGCTCCTATTACAGTTTCTTTAGGAAAAATTAGTTCATCTTTTTTTAGAAGTTGATTTGCTGCATTTATACCTGTGACAAATCCAGAAGCAATTGATTCAACATAGCCTTCTACTCCTGTTATTTGTCCGGCAAAAAATATATTGGGATGATTTTTTAATTTATATGTTGATTTTAATAAATCTGGTGAATTTATATATGTATTTCTATGCATAACTCCATATTTTACAAATTCTGCATTTCTTAATCCTGGTATTAAGGAAAACACTCTCTTTTGTTCTCCAAATTTTAAGTTTGTTTGGAATCCTACCATATTAAACAAAGTATCTTTGCTATCATCTTGCCTTAATTGTACAATAGCATAGGGTCGTTTGCCAGTTCTTGGATCCATAAATCCTACTGGTTTTAATGGTCCAAATCGTATAGTATCTTCTCCTCTTTTTGCCATAATTTCAATCGGCATGCAACTTTCGAAAATTTCATTTTTTTCAAATTCATGCAATTTCGCAATCTCTGCACAGATTAATTCTTGATAAAAATTCCTATACTCATCCTGATTCATTGGCAAATTAATATAATTACTTTCTCCTTTGCCATATCGATCACCATAAAAGGCAATTGAAAAATCAATACTGTTTTTTTCAATAATCGGTGCTACAGCATCATAAAAGAATAATCTATCACTTCCTGTTATTTTTGATATTTCATTTGCCATTTTATCCGATGTAAGTGGTCCTGTTGCAATGATTGTAATACTTTCTTCTTCGATTTTAGTACACTCTTTACGTATAATCTTAATATTAGGAAATTTAATAAGTTCTTCTGTTACTCGTTCGGCAAATTTCTCGCGATCTACTGCTAATGCTTGTCCTGCAGGCACTGCTGTTTCGTCTGCTATTTGAATAAGTAATGAGTCTAAAATTCGTAACTCCTCTTTTAATAGTCCACATGCATTTGTTATACTATTTGATTTAAACGAATTACTACATACTATCTCTGCTAAGTTAGGATTAGTGTGTGCTGGTGAAAATTGTAATGGTTTCATTTCATATAGATTTACAGGTATTTTTCTTTTTGCTATTTGATATGCTGCTTCACAACCTGCAAGTCCACCACCTATTATATTTACACTGTTTGGCATGTTTTCTCCTCTTCTTCAACTGATTTTTCCAGTAGTTCTGGTTTTTTTATATATCGATTAAAAAGTTTAAAAGAATTGGCATAGTAATAACCATCACATATTCTCTCATCCCCAACAAAAGCAATAGAAATACATTTTTCTTCTACTATTTCTTCATCTTCATGAATAAAGTCCTTTTTCTTTTTTCCCATAGCAAAAAACAAACTTGTGGTTCCGAAATTATATAGATGATGATATATTGCATCAATTCCCAATGACCCTACATTTGTTAAAAATGCACTTGTATGGAATGGACTCAGTTCAATTATCTTCTTTGGTAATATTCCATATTTATCTAAAATCTTAAAAAATCCTACTACCAATTTCAATATAAAGTTTGGCGTTTTTTCTAATGCAATTACTAGTTTGTCCATACTATTTTTCATTTTTATGTCTTTATTTTTTATAATTGATTGTTCTAATTTTTCTTTTATCTCAAATATGTTCTCTTTACCTGTAAATTCTAGTTTTATAACAGTTTCCGGTGCTCCGTCTTCTAATGTTTTTTTAATTGTTAACGAGATAAAAATAGAATTTCGATTATATGTTCTTCCGTCCATTACAAATCTGTTCAACCACGGACGCTCTGCAATTGTTCTTACAATCGCAGCATAAATTATATGCATATAAGAAAGTTTTATGCCTTCTTCTGCTTTTTTGTCTATATATGCGTCCATATATTTAATTGGCACATCTTGGCTAAAATAAACCTGTGAATCCTCTCTAGTTTTCATAATATGTGGCATAATACGAAATAACAAAGATGCATTTTTTACTTTTTTTCCATCTGAGCGAAATCCAAACACATTTCATTCCCCTTTTTTTATTATATTTAATTTATTTTTATTATTAAATTTGACTTTGATATTTTATACTTTTTTGTTTGATTTTCTTGATGTTTTTTTTGTTACGCTTTTTCTTTTTTTGTTAGATTTTCTTGTTTCTTTTTCTATTTCTTCTCTATCTGTACTTTCTTCATACTTCTCACCTGGCTTTGGCTTGTTCCAAGAAATATAGTTGCAAGAGCTTGGGTTATTTTCACAAATATAATAATTTTTCTTCTTTTTTGTTTTTCTAATTTGAACCTTACTACCACATTTTGGGCATGGAGCATCTATTGTTTCAAAATAAGGCTTTGCATTTTTACATTCTGGATATCCTGGGCATGCTAAAAATTTTCCATATCTTCCATATTTGATAACCATTTGTTTTCCACAATTTTCACATATTACATCTGAAACTTCTTCTTCTAATTTCACATGCTCTAACTCTTTTTCTACCTTTTCTACATTTTTTTCAAATGGTTCATAAAACTCTTTAATTACCTGTTTCCATTCTTCTTTTCCTTCTGCTATTTCATCAAATTGGTGTTCCATTTTTGCTGTAAATTCCACATTTACAATGTCTTTAAAATTTTCAGCTAAAAGTTTATTTACCACCTTTCCAAGTTCTGTTGGGCACAATTGTTTTTGAATTTTTTCTATATAGTGCCTTTCTAAAATGGTAGTAATTGTTGGTGAATACGTACTTGGTCTACCAATTCCTTTTTCTTCTAGTGCTTTTACCAATGTTGCCTCTGTATAACGTGGTGGTGGCTCTGTAAAGCTTTGTTTTGCAACTATCTTTTCTTTTTTTACTTCTTCTTTTACAGACATTTCTGGCAGGTTTGTAAATTCTTCTTCTTTTCCATTATCAATCCCCTCAACATATATAGCCATAAATCCTTTAAATTTGAGTGTTTGACCGTTTGCTTTAAAATCATATTGGTTTGCTTTTATTGTTACTGACACAGTATCATAGATAGCTGCAGACATTTGACTTGCTAAAAAGCGTTGATAGATTAGGCGATATAGTTTGTACTGATCTGTAGTAAGTGCATTTTTTATTTCGTCTGGCTTAATAGATACATATGTTGGTCTAATACCTTCATGTGCATCTTGTGCATTTGATTTTGTATTATAATAGCGATTTTCATAATACTGCTTGCCATAAAGTTTTTCAATCTCTTGTTTGGCAGAAAATCTTGCTTCTTCTGAAATTCTTGTAGAGTCTGTTCTCATATATGTAATTAAGCCAATACTTCCTCTTCCTGGAATATTAATACCTTCATATAAGGTTTGTGCAATTGACATAGTCTTTTTTAGAGTAAATCCTAATTTTCTAGATGCTTCTTGCTGCATAGTACTTGTTGTAAACGGTGGAGCCGGGTTTCTCTTTTTTTCACTCTTTTTTATCTCTTCTACGACAAATCTTGCCGTTTCTAAGTCATCTATGATAGAATCTACTTCTTCTTTTTTGTGAAGTTCTATCTTTTTGCCATCTTTTCCATAAAATTTGGCTTCAAAATTCTCTTTTGTTTTCTTGTCTTGTAATATTGAGTAAATATTCCAGTATTCCTCTGGATTAAATCGTTCAATTTCCTCTTCTCTATCTACACTCAATTTTACTGCAACAGATTGTACTCTTCCGGCAGATAGTCCTTTTCTAACTTTCTTCCAAAGAATTGGACTCATTTTGTAACCTACAATTCTATCTAGCACTCTCCTAGCCTGCTGAGCATCAGTAAGTGCCATATCTATTTTTCTAGGTTTTTTTATAGCTGTTTGTACTGCTTCTTTTGTAATCTCATTAAATGTTACACGGCACGTAGAGTTTTTTGGAATTTCTAATAAATATGCTAAGTGCCAAGCTATCGCCTCTCCTTCACGGTCAGGGTCAGTTGCCAATATAACAGTATCTGCAGCTTTTGCTTCTTTTTTTAAATTATTAATTAAGGATGCTTTCCCTCGTATGTTAATATATTGAGGTTCAAAATTATGTTCTATATCTATACCCATTTTTGACTTTGGCAAATCTCGCACATGTCCCATTGAAGCAATTACCTTTGTTTTTCCACCTATAAATTTTTTAATTGTATTTGCCTTTGCCTTCGTTTCTACAATAATTAATTTATTTGACATTTGTTATCTCCTTTTCCTTTTGCTTGTTTTCATTATATACTAATTTTTTTTTGATGTAAATATTAAATTCCAGTTTGTATTTATATAAATCGCTTTGTACAATAATATTTATTCTTTTTTCTTACAATAAATAATTTTCAAATATATTTTATTTTTAAAGAGACGTTCTATGTTAGAACGCCTCCGATTTTATTAATTCTACTATTGTATCTTTTAATCCTGTTGGAGTTACTTTGTTTTTCTTTAGTAATTCCAGAATATGATTTGTTTTTGTTTCATTGTCTGTAAAAAGATTAACTGTTTCTTTTTCGACTTTTATCATGTTTTGCAAATGTTCTGTTTTTACAACTTCTACAGCATATCTATTCGTTTTCTTGTATTGTTGAATAATTTTGTAATATGCCAATTCTACTAGATAATCTATTTCTGATTCTACTAAGTCTCCTATTTCTAAAATTTCTTGCCCATAAAGACTTCTTGCATTTTGCAAAATTCCTACCCCCTTCTCTTTTGTATTATCTAATAATATAACCCTTTTAATATAATTTAGCAAGAATTTTTCGTCGCAAATTTGCTATTTATTCGACAATTTTAATAATCTCTTGATATATTTTGTCTTCAACTTCTTTTATTTCCATTTTTTTTGCTTTTTTCCCCATAGATTCTAGCATTCCATTTTCCTGTAAAATATATTCTATTTCTTTTGAAAGTCTATCTGCTGTCAATTCTTTATCTAATATAATTTTAGCAGCTCCAATATCTGCTAATACTTTTGCGTTATATTCTTGGTGATTTTCTGTTGCAAATGGAAGTGGTATAAAAATTCCAGCTTTTCCAACTTTTGCCACTTCAGTAATTGTCATTGCTCCACTTCTAGATACTACTATATCACAAATATTCATCATTTCCTCCATATTATAAATATATGGCAAAATTTTTACTTGTTTAGTTCCTTCTATATTCATATTATTAGATAGACTTTTGCATATTTGTTCATATTGTGTTTTCCCAGCTGCCCAAATGATTTGATAGTTTTTGTTTTTACCTTTAGTAATAAGTTCTAACACACTGTCATTAATACTTTTTGCTCCCTGACTTCCACCAAACACCAATACAAGTGGCAGATGCTCTATAAATCCCAATTGTTTTTTTAGACTATTTTTTTTCTCCATTCCCAATTGCAGGTCTCGAATTTTCGTAGGTGTACCTGTAACAACTACTTTTTTTGCCTTTGGCAAACGTTTTTTAGCATCTCCAAATCCAACACAAATTTCGTTTACCGTACTGGATAGTACTTTTACAGTGGCTCCTGGGAATGCATTACTTTCGTGTAAGACAGTTGGTATTTTGAGAGAATGTGCTGCCATTATTACTGGCATACAGATATAGCCACCAGTACCAATTACAATATCTGGTTTAAATTCTTCTAAAATCTTTTTTACATTTTTTTTGCTTTTTATTGTTTTAATTATTTTTCTTATATTTTCAATTGTGATTTTGCGATTAAATCCATATGCTTCTATTGTTTCTAGCTTAAAGCCTGCTCTTGGTACTAAATCATTTTCTAATCCCTCTGTTGTTCCTATGAATAGAATTTCAGAATCCTTTTGTTCTTGCTTAATCTTATTAGCAATCGCAATTCCAGGATTTATATGTCCTCCCGTTCTTGCAGCTGCAATTATTACCCTCATACGATTCTCCTTTTATATTATTTATTTGTTGATCTTGATATATTTAATAACACTCCTACACTACATAATAAAATCATTAAAGCCGTACCTCCATAACTAAAAAATGGTAATGGCATACCTGTTACAGGCATAGAATTTGTTACTACTGCAATATTAATAATTACCTGAATACCAATCAATGTAGTAATTCCAATTGCAAGGAGACTTCCAAAAGTGTCTACAGCTTTCATTGCAATTAATATCCCTCTCCAGATAAAAACGGCAAATAATAAAATAACAACTAAGCATCCTACAAACCCTAATTCTTCAGCCAGTACAGAGAAAATAAAGTCATTATGAGGAAATGGTAAATATAAATATTTTTGTTTACTCTGTCCGAAGTCCTGCCCCAAAAAGTCCACCTGAGCCAATCGCATATAGACTTTGAATTACTTGCCAACCATCACCAGTTTGATCTGCCCATGGATCTAGGAATGAAGTGATTCTGTCAAAACGAAATCCTCCTTTTCCAGTTAATTGCGCCATTAAAACTAAAGCACCAACACCTGCTCCTGCTGCTCCTACTCCCAAAGTAAAGAAATCACGTAGCCTTGTTCCTGCAATAACCATCATTGCAGATATAACAGCTAAAATAACAATAGATGCACTTAAATGGTCTTGAAATATAACTAGTATTAAAATAGGTGGTACTAACCATAGAAATGGTTTTACAAATCCTTTCCATGTTGTTTTTAGCTCATCCCTGTGGTTTGCTAGGTAAGCTGCATAAAATACAATTAATCCAATTTTTGCAAGTTCAGATGGCTGGAATGAACCAAATGGTTGTATATATATCCAACGTTTAGCACCATTTATGTCATCTCCTATAATTGGTACAATTGCTAATAATAAAACAGAACCTATATATGCTAATTTATAAAATGATTTGTATATATGATAGTCTATTTTTGAAATTATAAACATTCCAATAAGCCCAATTACCGCTGCTAAAGCCTGTTTTGATACATATGTATAACTATCGCCATAATCTGATAAAGCTGATGGCGATGAAGCTGATAATACCATAATGATTCCTAATGCGAGTAGCAATAGTACTGTTATGCATAGTGTAAAATCTACTGGTTTATTCTTTGTTTTTGCCACGTTTTTTTCTGGCTTTGCCATAAAGCTTTACCATTCCTTCCTAAATAGAATATAATCCTATAACACACATTAAAAATGTTATAATACAAAAAACAGATACGATTTTATTTTCTCGCCATCCAGATAGCTCAAAATGATGATGAAGTGGTGCCATTTTAAACAAGCGCTTTCCTGTTGCTTTGAAAAAAACAACTTGTGCCATAACTGAAATAGTTTCGATTACTGGAATAATAGCAATTAATAGTAGGATTAATGGTATTTTTAAATAAATACTAATAGCTGCTATTGCTCCACCTAGCATAAGAGAGCCTAAATCTCCCATAAATACTTTTGCTTTGTGTAAATTGAAAATTAGGAAGCCCAAACAAGTACCTACTAGTACACTGCCAAATACAACAACTTCCTTTACATCTAAAATAATTGCAATTATTGTAAGTGTTGTTAAAATAATTGCACTTATACTTGTTGCTAATCCATCAATACCATCTGTTAAATTTATAGCATTTGTCGTAGCAAGCATTACAAAAATAGAAAATGGAATATATAACAAAGTAGGCAATTCTAAACTAGTATTTAAAAATGGTATTACAATATCTGTTTTTATACCCATAATTTGTGTTAGGAGAATTGTGAATGCTCCTGCAATAAATAGTAATCCTAGCATTTTGAAAATAGGTTTTAAACCTTTTGTGTTTTTTAATACTATTTTTTTAAAATCGTCTACAAACCCTACTAGCCCAAATCCAATTGTTACTAAAACCAATGGAATAATATTTTTAGCGACTTCCGGCTCATCTGTTTTATAATATATAAATCCACCTATACTACATATGATTACACTTATCATCATGATGATTCCACCCATTGTTGGCGTTCCCTGTTTTCTAATATGAGATTGTGGACCATCGTCTCTTTCGTTTTGACCTATTTTAAGTTTTTTTAAAATAGGAATAATAATTAATGCTAGCACAACAGTAATTGCAAATGACAATAGTAATACTTTTATTTGAAAATCTAAATTCATGCTTCTCTCCTTTGTATGTTTAATTTCCTTCGATAATTTCTTTTACAATAACTCGCTCGTCAAATGGATATTTCTTTCCATTAATTTCTTGGTATGGTTCATGACCTTTTCCGGCAAGAACGATGATATCTCTTTTATTTGCCATTGTTATTGCATATCGAATAGCTTCTTTTCTGTCTATTATTACAATATATTTTCCCTTTGTCTTTTTCATTCCTTTTTCAATTTGTTCTATAATTTCTTTTGGTTTCTCTGTTCGTGGATTATCTGATGTGATAATAGTAAAATCAGCATTTTTACCGGAAATTTCCCCCATAATAGTCCTTTTCCCAGAATCTCTATCTCCTCCACAACCAAATACACTAATAACTCTGCCCCTAGTATAGCTTTTTACCGCTTTTAAAATACTTTCCAAACTTTCTGGTGAGTGTGCATAATCAATCATAATCGTTAATTCCTTTTTGTTTGGAACAAGTTCACTTCTGCCTGGGACTCTTATATCTAATAAAGCTTCTTTGACATTCTCTGGCGTTACTCCTAATGTTAGTGCAACACAAATAGCAGCTAATGAGTTATATACACTAAAACGTCCCGGAATACTTGTTTTTACGCGTTCGTTTTTCTCACCTAATTTTACTTTAAAGTCCACATAAGAGTTTGTAATAGTAATATCTTTCGCAATTAAGTCTGCTGGATTGTCAATTCCATATGTTTTAATGTTGTCATTTGGAAGTAATTTTTTTATTTTAACTACCTGCATGTCATCTGAATTAATAAATCCTGTTTTGCACATTTGAAATAGCTTTAGTTTTGAATTAAAATAATCTTCCATGTTTGGATGTTCATTTGGACTAATATGATCTTCTGAAAAATTTGTAAATACCGCTATATCAAAGTGGCAACCTACTACTCTGTCTAGTTTTAAGCTTTGAGAAGAAACTTCCATAACAACTGTATTAACATTTTCATTTGCCATTTGTGCAAATAATCTTTGTAATTCCAAACTGTCTGGTGTTGTTCTATCACTTTCTCCTAGACATTTATCACCTATGTATTTTGCAATAGTTCCTATTAGGCCTACTTTTTGTCCCTGCTTTTCAAGCAATTTTTTTATCATAAATGTTGTTGTAGTTTTTCCCTTTGTTCCAGTAACACCAACTAATTTAAATTTCTTAGTTGGATTTTCGTAAAAATTGCATGCGATTATAGCAAGCGCATATCTTGTATTTGGAGCAATAATAACTGTAATTTCATTTGGCAATTTAACTTTTCTAAAATCAAATCCTTCTTCTACCATTATTGAATTTGCCCCTTTTTCAATTGCGTTTTCTATATAATCATGTCCGTCAGTGGTAAATCCTTTTATTGCAATAAAAAGGCTATTTTTTGTTATTTTCCTTGAATCACTTTCTATGTTTTGAATTTCAATATCTAGGTTTCCTTTTGCTTTTAACCCTTCAAGTCCTGCCAATACTTTTTTTAATTCCATTTCACTCCTCCATTTCTTTATTCTGTTTTATTATATAATTAAATTATTATTTTGTATATAGTTTTTCTAAGAAAATGTCACACATATAATTCGCGTGATTGATTTAATTATGATATAAAAAAGTATTTTACTTAGTAGATTTGTTCATCTTTTTTTATTCTAATAATCTATTAATGTGTATTTCGAACATATTTACTTTAGCTTTATCTTTATATTATTCTAAATAAATCTCAACTTTAGTTCCCTCATTTATGCTTAATCCTGGTTTTGGTAACTGTTCTTTTACTATTGTTTCTTCTTCATTTATTTCTGCATCAGCATTAATATTTGCATCTAGCCCAACTTCTTTTAATTTTTCCACTGCCTCTTTTACAGTAATGTCTCGTATTTCAGGAACTATTACAGCCTGCTTAATTTCAGTTTTCCCTTCGTCATCTGGCATAATTTCTAGTACAGATAATAATTCTCCGTAAAACCTGTGATGCTATTGGAGCTGCAACCCCTCCTCCTTGGTGTCCTCCTTCTCCAGTTGGGTTATATAATGTAATTAATATAACAACTTCTGGATCTGAGATTGGTGCAACTCCAACAAATGATGTAACATATTTATTAGTATTAACACCATCTTCTGAAGTTCCGGTTTTGCCTCCTATTCTGTACCCCTTTACTTGTGCATTTCTTCCTGTTCCTTCTGCTACTACTGATTCCATCATACTAAGTACTTGTTTAGCTGTTTCCTCAGAAATAGCTCTAGATTGTTCTTTTGGCTCTATATTTTCTACTTCTCCAGTTTCATTATCGATTATTTGTTTCACAATTCTTGGCTCCATTAGTGTCCCACCATTTGCAATTGCAGATACCATTCTTACCATTTGCAATGGTGTAACCTTGAATCTCTGGCCAAAACTAATTGTTGCAAGTTCTACAGGTCCCACTTTATCTTCTGCTAAGAAAATTCCCTTAGCTTCTCCTGTTAATTTAATTCCTGTTGTATTTAACAAACCAAATTTTTCAAGGTAGTCATAATATTTTTCTTTGCCTATTTTTTGTCCGCAGACTTATAAATACAGGATTACATGAATTCATTAGTGCCTGCCTTAAGCTTTCTGAACCATGTGGTCTATAATATCTCCAGCATCTAATTCTAACTCCAGAAACTTCTATTCCACCAGTGCAACTAAACTCTCCTTCTTTGTCTGTTGTTGTTATTCCCTCTTCTAGTGCTGCAGAAGCAGTTAATAACTTAAACGTAGAACCTGGCTCATAACTATCTGCAATGGCACGATTTCTCCACATCTGTTGTAATTGTTTCGTTTTATCTCCGGAGGATAAAGTATCCCATGTTTCTTTTAATTCTTCTGTATTTGGTTCATATGGTTCATTTAAATTATAATCTGGATATGTTGCCATTGCTATAATGTCTCCTGTTTTTGGATTCATTACCAGAATATTCCCTCCGTCTGTACATTCATTGTCAATGCACGCCTGTTTTAGATATTTTTCTGCAATTGCCTGTGCTGACATATTTATAGACAAAACTAAATCTTTACCATTTACTGGTGGTGTATATTCTTCTCCTTCATTTAATAATTCTCCCCCTTTTCCATCTGCTAACTTAGCAATTTTCCCAGTTGTTCCTTTTAATATATCATCAAATGTAACTTCAATACCATCTAAACCTTGATTATCTACTCCACAAAAGCCAATTACATGTGAAGCTAAATTGTTATATGGGTAATAACGTTTGGTATCTTCATCAATATTAATCCCTGTAGTAATTTGATTTTCGTCCATCCATTTTCTCAATTCATTTGTCTTTTCTTTATCAACTTTTTTTATAATAGTTTCAATTGAACTTCTTTTTTGTACTTTTTTTAGGACATTTTCATAGTCAAGTTCAAAAATATTTGCAAGTGCTGTTGCAATTTTTTCCTTATTTTCTTTTGCAATGTTAGTAGGATTTATTGTAACTGTTTCAACACTTGCGCTCATTGCCAATATTGTTTTGCCGGGTAGAATCATATATTGTTCCTCTTTTAGGATTTATATTTCTGTCCATTGTTTGCTGCATATAAGCTCTGGTTTGCAATTCGCTACCTTGTACAAATTGAATCCAACCAATTCGAACTGTTAATAAAACAAATATGCTAAGTACCACAAATAAAGAATTTCGTATTCTTCTTTTTCGATTTAACCCTGTTTCTAGCATAATGCTTCTCCTTTTTGTATAATATTTTAGATTGTTTTCTAAAGATTTGTCGACACAAAAATTGCATAGCAACTTTTTTATACAATAATTTTTTTAAGTTATTAGAAATGCAATTTCCCGTAACTTTAAAAAAAAATAAAGATTATCTTTTTTATAATAATCTTTATTTAAATATATTCTTTATAAATGTAATTATGCTTTCCATTACACCCTGATTTTCGTCAATAATAATTTCTTCGCTTCCTGCCTTTACATAGTCCTTTTTCGGCAAATCAATATATATTGTTTGTTTACTAGTCAATTTTTGCATTCCAAGCTTTTCTTTTGCTAGAGCCTCAATCTGACTTAGGTTTAAACTATTTTGTATGCTTACTTCTA
The DNA here is from genome assembly GCA_944392885.1 of uncultured Clostridia bacterium. Classification (GTDB taxonomy): domain Bacteria; phylum Bacillota; class Clostridia; order TANB77; family CAG-508; genus UMGS1754. Next base: position 1,761 of record CALXYG010000003.1, on the reverse strand, counting down.
ATTGTTCATTTTCTTTCCTTACTTGGGAAATCTCTTTTTCTAGAGATTGCTTTTTAGTAAATGCTTCATTTATTTGGGAATTTCTATAGCCAATAGCAAACAATACAGTAAAGCCTAAAATCAAATAAAATACCATTTTTGCCTTTTTCTTTGACTCCATTACTTTTACTTTTTTTATTTCTTCTTGTATATTCTTTTTGCTTCGTGTACTTGTTTTTCTTGTTGTATGTGGTTTCTTTTGCGGTTGTTTTGCTGGTTGTAATTTTCTTGGACTCGTTTCATATTGGTATTGATTGTAAATTTGCCTGCTATTTGCCATTTTTTCACCTCTTTTCGAAAATTCTTAATTTTGCACTCTTACTTCTCGAATTTTCTTCTTGTTCTTCTTTTGTTGGTATAATTGGTTTCTTCGTTATAATCTTTCCTATACTTTCATGTCCACAGACACAATATGGTAAGTCTGGTGGGCATATACATTTTCCACTCGCTTTAATGTAAGCATTTTTTACTGCTCTATCTTCTAAAGAATGAAATGTAATAACACAGAGTCTTCCTCCTGGTTTTAAACATTCAATGCAACTTTCTATTGTTGCTTGTAATGGTTTTATTTCATTGTTTACCTCAATACGAATTGCTTGAAATGTTCTTTTTGCTGGGTGTCCTTCTTTTGCTTTTGCAAAGTTTGGAAGACTTGCTTGAATAATATCCACTAATTGTTTAGTTGTTACTATTTCCTTTTTCTGTCTTGCTTTTACAATATTTCTTGCAATAACTCTGGAAAATTTTTCTTCTCCATATTGATAAATAATATCTGCTAACTCATCCTCTTTGTATTCATTTATAACTTGCCTTGCTGTTAATTCCTGTGTTTTATCCATTCTCATATCTAATTGCGCGTCTGCCATATAACTAAAACCTCGTTGTTTTTCATCTAATTGATATGAGGAAACTCCTAAATCTAGTAATATTCCATCTACATTTCCAATTTGAAGAGAATCTAAAATTTGTTTTATATTATCATGATTATTATGTACATAAGTAATATTCGTATATTCTTTTAGTTTTTCTTTTGCGGTTTTTAACGCCTCTTCATCTCTATCAATTCCTATTAACAGAGCATCAGATGATAGCTTTTTTATAATTTGAATACTATGCCCTGCTCCACCGAATAGTACCGTCAACATAAATACCATTTGGCTTTATTGCTAATCCTTTAACACATTCATCTAGTAATACAGGTGTGTGTTTAAATTCCATTTAATTCCCCACATTTCATTTTGCGTTTTGCATTTTGTAAATAGCACAAACAGTTGGTAAGTTTAAAATACCAACTGTCATGCCTTTTGCTTTTAAAACTTTTCTTTTGTAACTTAAACTTTTTTCGTATATTTCTCCATTTTTTACTTTTCTTTTGTTTTTTTATTTTCTTTTGTGAGTTTATAATTTTACTTTCGTAAATTATACAAATTTATCATTGGTAGGATTTTGCGAGTTTTGTAAATTAAATAAAATTATTGACTTTATCTTTTGTATAGTATTTTAAAATTTTTTCTTTTGTAAATTGATTTTTCTTCTGTAAATTATATAAACTTTTTCAAGTTATATACCTAGCATAGTCATGTTTTCTGCTATTTCATCTACATTTACGTTTTCACTTGAATTGTAATTTCTCCATTTTTCTTTGTTCCAAATTTCAATTCTAGTATTTACTCCAATAATTACTACATCTTTTTCTAAACTTGCAAATTCTCTTAAATTACT
>CALXYG010000002.1 GCA_944392885.1 uncultured Clostridia bacterium | reverse complement strand
AATGTTGCGTTTCGCATTTTCCATTTCAGAAACATAACCAGAACTTGTGCCTAATAGTTCTGCAAATTTTTCTTGCGACCAACCGTTTCTTAACCCTATAATAGACAATATTGTTCGCCAATATTTGTCTAGCTTTAGTAAGTATTTTTGCCACCCCCCTTGACTTGAACTTACTACTATTGTATTATGTTTGGAAACCATTTAACATACTACTACTTCGGAAGTTTAAATTGATAAATTTTATAGTAAGTACCATTATTTATGTAGAATGGAGGTGGACTATTTGTATTATTGGATTTATGCATTACTCCTTATTATTATTGCTATTTTAGTAATTTCTATACTATTTCAAAAGAAAAAGTATTCTTCTAGATTATCCAAAGATGAAGAAATGCTTTTAGAGGTTGGTAACAAATGTTCTTTCTATATAAGTGAGTATGATTCTTTAAAAAAACAAATTATTAAACATACTACAGAAAAGGGAGAAAAAAAATATAATGGAAAAACGGCTTTAATTGGTGATAATCTTTTAGCCTCATACAGTAATACAAGAGCGGTTTTAGAAGAACTTGGTTTTACTGTTGATATAGCAGAAAGTAGTAATTATCTAGTGAATAAAATAAAATATGGCGAAAAATATGATATTATTTTTAGTAACAACATTTACAGAGACGGAACAGGTCCAGAATGCTTAAAAAAACTAAAAGAAATAAAAGGATTCTCAATACCAGTTGTTGTTCATACAATTACAAAAGATGCAAGAGATCATTTTGTAAATGAAGTTGGTTTTGACGATTATATTGTAAAGCCAGTCTCGAAAGATAGTTTAGTTCCAATATTAGAAAAAATATTTAGCGAATAATTGGCAAAAAAGCAGGCTTTAAAACCTGCTTTTATAAATAATATTTCTACCTTATAGTCTAAAAATTAGTTATCCCTAAACTAGCTATTATAATATTTTTATTTATTTTTGTTTTACATGATGCTAATTAATTTTCTTGCTTGTTATGTTTTTTATCATTATAATAATTAATATAGTGCTTACTATACTTATAATGATATATGGGAATATAGATTTTATTATAACTTCTCCCACATTATTATTCTCTCTAACATATTCACTTAGAGTTGATGGTAGTTCCGTTTTTTGCCCTATACCATACGGTAATTCTTTTATTTTATAAACTTCCATTTTTTCTCTATTCCAACTAACTTTACATGCAATAATATTATAATTTCCAGTTATTCCATATTTTTCTTTTAGATAGTTACGCTCATCTGAATTACACCATATAACATAATCATATTTAAAGACTAATATTACAGAATTATAAAATATTTTTTCTATGCACAAAGCTAAAATTACAATGCTTACTGTAAGGCATATAATTATGAAAAATTTTTTCATAGTTGCTCTCCTTTACTTGTGAATCTTTTATGTGATTATATCATAGAAGTAACCTTCATTGCAAATGCTCTAGCTATGTTTTCTTGGAGAATTTCCATAGAGCAACCAGATTCTATTATAAGTGCTTGAAATGCTAAAGCAGCTAAACCTTCAAGACTATTTACATCCATTGTTAAATACTGTTTTGCTAATTCATAAATTTTTTTATAATTTGTATCGTTATCAGATACATTATCTGGCATATTTCCCCATTCAGCTCTATTTTCTACAAATCTATTTCCTCTGTCAATAACAGGATTTTTATAATATCCTTCGAAAACTGCATCCATCCTTATCGTTCTTAAATTTTTATATAATGTCCATACATCAGTATCTTGTATTAAATCTTCTAAATCAAGTCCTAAGCCTCTTGCACTATCAGAGTTCGAACCGATTATTTGTTCAATATATTCAGGCGTATACGTTGGATGTTTATTCTCTTTAAATTCTTTTTCAAAGTTCGCTGCAAATTGTAATAAATCTCCTGCCCAACCAGTTAAGTCTGCAACAATTGCGTCAATACTTCCTATAAGAGTTCTTTTATTTAGTACACAATATAAAGAAGCAAATAGATGTGGTAAAGATATTAATTTATTGTATCTGAAATCATACAAATTCAAGTCTCGCCCTTCTTTAGATATGTTATTTTTTATGTAATTAACTCCATCTGCATTATGGTCTAATAAAACATTCCATGCTGCACTATCATAGTCTCTATAAGCAATATATTGAATTACTAAAGAATTATTATCCATAACAGTTGCATTGTTTCCATTATATTCACTAGCTAAGTTGTAAGCTTCTCTTAAGAAATCTATTACTTTTTTATTTACTTCACTAGCATCTCCTAATTCTTCATCTATGCTTGATATCGGATCGATTTTTCCTGCAAATGTTACCTTATCAATATCTAATTCACCTTGATAATTTGAAATTTCTTTAAACTGATCATAATTCCAATCACTTGGTATCTTTTGTCCTACATTACAAGAATACCCTGATGACATATCAGCAACGAAGCTACTAACCGATAGTCCAGCTTCTGATACTCTCGTACATACCAAACGAGGTCCATAAATTCCCACTCTATAGTCATCTCTTATACTTGCATTAATTCCCCTGAAAAATGGAATTATACTATCATCTATTTGGTCTTCATAAACATCCATATCAACAGCAAAGTATATTACTGTATCTTTTGGAATTTTTTTATTCATTGCTGCCTCTGATGCTAATAAGCCAGCTGATTTTCCTGAAGCAAAACTAAAGTCTTCTATTTTCCTATTATTTTCTTGATATATTAGAAAAACTTTTAAACCAGAATTTAAAATTGTTTCTAATTCTCCTTCTTGTAGCGCTTTTGGTCTATCTTCTCCAATATAACCTGTTAAATATCTACCAACCACTTCAAATCCGTTATTTTTTAGTAATTGTGCTCTTGCTGCCGTAATTTCAAAACATGTATCACATGCGTTTGCACTTCTTGTTGTATCTCCACAACTTACTACTAGTGCAGACCATGCCTGTCTTCCACAATACCCATCAACATCTAGTTTCATTAGCTCTTGAAAATTTTTTAATGCTGTTGTTACTCCGTTTCCAAATCCTCCATCAAATCCATTTGGATCAAATCCGTTTAAATACAATAAATATTGTAAAATGTAAACTAAATTTGTTCTACTTGAGCCAGGTCCTAATACAGGGAGACTACTCATTGTTCCTTCTCCCCATCCACCATCTACATCTGTTCCTATTTCATACTGTATCATTTTAATAAGTGCAGTATTCATATTTCTATCATAAATACCATTTGTTGCTATGTAATTATCTAACATTTCACTATATTTTTTATTTATAGCTTGTTGTATCTCTCTTGTAGTTGCATCACCAGCACTTATTAAATAATATGCATCACTTGTAAATAATGCTTTCACTTCTCTTGCCGTTAAATTACTTGTAAAATTATCGATTCCTAATTGGCTCATTGTGCTTTTTATTCCTTGCCTTGTGTCATTTGAGAATTTGTATTTGTCAGTTGTATTTGATATTTCTATTCTACAAAGCAAAGCCACATTTACTAAAGCAACTATCGTTTCTCCTGTTGAATCAAGAGTTGTATTCTCCCCTAATCCATTAGGGAAAAATGTATTAAATGCTTGTTTTGTTCCATTTCCAAAACCTCCATCTACGTCTATTCCTAAAGTTATTTGTAATGCTCTAACAAACGCAACCATTGTATTATATCCTGCCACACCGTCTTGTTCTATCTGTATCCATCCATTTGCATTTCCAAATTTTTGATTCAACCATGTTTGTGCTGTCAAAACATCTGAAACTGTTATTTCTTCGTTTTCCATAAAGATCACCTCTTCTTAATATTTTTCAAACCACAAGT
>CALXYG010000001.1 GCA_944392885.1 uncultured Clostridia bacterium | reverse complement strand
CACTAGCAAGTGCTTCAACACTTGATAAAGAAATAAAAACAAAACATTCAAATTGTGAAGCTGCTAAAGAAGTGGGAGCTTTAATTGCAAAAAGAGCAATAGAAAAAAACATAAAAAAAGTAGTATTCGATAGCAGTGGTTATATTTATCATGGTGTTGTTAAAGAAGTTGCAGAAGCAGCTAGAGAAGCTGGGCTAGTATTTTAAGAGAGCTAATTTAAAAAATAAAAGCTTGGATTAATGCATAATGAAAAAAGAAGTGAGTTGTGAGAGGTGAGATATTTGTAATCTACAAATAAAACCAAAAACAATTCAAGATAACCTATATAAACATAATAGTAGAAGTAGAAGATTAGAAATGAAATCTCGTTTCTCACATCTTACTTCTCATGAAATAAAGGAAGGTGAATAAAGTATAATGGAAAATGAAAATACAGTTGAATTAAAAGAAAAAGTTGTAGCTATAAGCAGAGTTGCAAAAGTAGTAAAAGGTGGAAGAACTTTTAGATTCAGTGCAGTAGTTGTTGTTGGAGACGGAGCTGGACATGTAGGAGTTGGAAACGGAAAAGCTTCAGAGGTACCAGATGCTATAAAAAAGGCAATTGAAGATGCGAAAAAGAATTTAATAGAAGTACCTATTGTAGGAACAACAATTCCTCATGAATATGTTGGAAAATTTGGTTCAGCAAGTGTTTTACTAAAACCAGGACCAGAAGGTTCTGGACTTATAGCTGGTGGAAGTGTAAGACCAGTGTTAGAACTTGCAGGTTATAGAGATATTAAGACAAAAGTAATTGGAACTAACAATCCAAGAAATGTAGTAAATGCTACATTAAATGCATTGGAGAACATGAAGACAACAGAAGAAGTTGCAAAAAGAAGAGGAAAAAAAGCTGAAGAAATTGCATAGACAACAATTTTTAGTCGGAAATCGAAAAATCGATATCTGGTGAGAGCTTATAAAAATAGAGGAGGTGCTAAACAAAATGAAACTTAACGAATTAAAGCCAGCAGTAAAAAAAGAAAAAAGAAAAAGAGTTGGACGTGGAATTGGTTCTGGTCTTGGAAAAACTTCTGGAAGAGGTCATAAGGGACAAAAAGCAAGAACAGGCGGTGGTGTAAGACGCGGATTTGAAGGTGGTCAAACACCATTATATAGAAGATTGCCAAAAAGAGGATTTACAAATATACATGCTAAAAACTATACAGAAGTAACATTGACTATGCTAAACAAATCAAAAGCAACAGAGGTTACAGCACAAAGTTTATTAGCTGAAGGAATTATTGGCAAAATTAATGATGGAATTGTAGTACTTGGTACAGGTAAGCTAGAAAAGAAATTAACTATAAAGGCAATTCGATTTACAGCTTCTGCCAAAGAAAAAATTGAGGCTTTAGGTGGAAAAGTTGAGGTGATTGAAGTTGTTTAAGACGATTAAAAATGCATTAAAAACTCCAGATGTAAGGAAGAAATTATTTTATACTTTAATTTTAATAATAATTTTTCGCTTAGGATGCTTCATTACAGTACCAGGAGTAGATGCATTTGCTTTAAATGATATAATGGAAGGGCAGCAAAATGGACTTTCAGGATTAATAGATATTATTTCAGGAGGAGCGTTTTCAAGATTTTCCATATTTGCTATGACTATTAGCCCATACATTACAGCATCTATTGTAATACAATTACTTTCTATGATTATTCCATCATTGGAAAGAGCAATCAAAGAGGGAGGACCAGAAGGAAAGGCAAAGATTAATAGATATACAAAAATGCTTACTATATTGTTAGCATTTGTTGAAGGCCTAGGAATATATATATCTTATAGTGAATCAGGAATTTTCATTAATTCAGGCTTTTTAACTGGATTCTTAGTTATTATCGCATTAATGACTGGTACAGCGTTGCTTATGTGGCTTGGAGAACAAATTACAAATAAAGGAATAGGAAATGGAATTTCAATAATCATCTTTATTGGTATTATCTCAAGTTTGCCACAAGTAGTAGTAACTTTATTTAATCTAATTTTTGCAAATGGTACATTCAACACAGTAGGATTTATAACCACATTAGGTATTATAATTGGTGCAGCAGTTCTAGTAGCTGGGGTTGTATTTGTACAACAAGCTGAAAGAAGAATACCTGTACAATATGCAAAAAAAGTAGTTGGAAGAAAAATGTATGGGGGACAAAATACACATATTCCATTGAAACTAGCAATGGCAGGTGTTATGCCAGTTATCTTTGCCTCTTCATTTATGACATTTCCAGCTATGATTATACCAATGTTTAATCATGATATTGCTACAGCATCAGGATTTTGGGCAGAAGTTTATAAATTTTCGCTTGCTACATCATCTTCGGCTGTTCCAATAGGATATTCTATTGCAAATGCAATTGTATATTTATTGCTAATTGTTGGATTTACATTCTTTTATACATATGCTACCTTTAATCCTGCTGAGATATCTAATAATATTAAGAAAAACGGGGGATTTATACCAGGAATTCGTGCAGGAAAACCAACTACTGAATATTTATCATCAATCGTTTCTAAACTTACTTGTTTTGGTGGTTTGTTTTTGAGTGTTATAGCAATATTACCAATGTTAATGAGATTTACAAATTTAAATGTTGCATTTGGTGGAACATCTATATTAATTGTTGTAGGTGTTGCTTTAGAAACAATACAACAATTAGAATCACAACTAGTAATGAGACACTATAAAGGTTTCCTAGAATAAATCCAAAACTACAAACTGACTAAATAATACTTTATGTATCTATTTAAGTTGTCAGAATATAAACAAAAAAGTCGGATGTCAAATTACATGACATCCGGCATCTGCCGTTTTTTTCGTGAGGAGTTAAGAAAATCCTTAGGAAAAAGATGTATAATAAAATTAATATAAAAGGAGAAAGTATATGGTTATTATTATGCTGGGAGCACCCGGTACGGGAAAAGGGACTGTAGGAAAAATGCTTTCAGAAAAATTTGGAATTCCACATGTTTCAAGTGGAGAAATTTTTCGTAGCTATAGTAAAAAACATGGTACTGTTTCTAAAATAATTCAAAATTATATTGACAATGGACAACTAGTTCCAGATGAACTAGCAATTAATTTAATGAAAAACCGTCTTAATGAATCAGATGTAAAAAATGGAGTTATTTTAGATGGTTTTCCAAGAACAATATTTCAAGCAGAGAAGTTACATGAGATTTTTAAGAAACAAGAAAGAAAAGTTAATATCGCAGTTAATCTAAGTTTACCAGATGAAGAAATAATAGACCGTATTGTAAAAAGGAGAACATGCCCAAACCCAGAATGTAGAGCCATCTATAACCTAGACTTTAAACCATCTAAAAAAGAAGGAATCTGTGATTTATGTGGTACAAAATTAATTCAAAGAGCAGATGATAATATAGAAACCGTAAAACAAAGATTAGAAACCTATCATCAAACATCAGAAAAACTAATTGACTATTATAAAAACCAAGATATTTTATATACTGTTAAACTAAATAGTAAATCAGATGTAACAACCATGGGAATCGCAGAAGAAATTAAGAGATATTTGGGTATATAACAAAATGGGAAGGAAGAATAATGGTAACGATAAAATCAAAAAAAGAAATTGAATATATGAGGAAATCATGCTATATTGTTGCACTAGCACAAAAAGCTATTGAAGAAGCAATTTGCCCAGGAATAAGTACGTGGGAATTAAACAAAATAGCAGAAGATGTTATATATAAAAATGGTGCAATTCCTTCTTGCAAAAATTATCCAAGCGGAATAAAAGGTGTTCCTGCATTCCCAGCTGGTGTTTGTATATCTGTTAATGATGAAGTTATCCATGGTATTCCTTCAAAAAATGTTATACTAAAAAAAGGAGATATTGTTAGTACAGATCTTTGTGCATATAAAAATGGATTTCACGGAGATGCCACAAGAACACATATCGTAGGAGGAGAACAGAGTGTATCCAAAGATGTAAAAAGATTAGTGGAAGTAACAAGACAAAGCTTTTTCGAGGGAATTGAATTTGCTAAACCAGGATTTCGAATTGGTGACATTTGCCACGCTATAGGTGAATATGTAGAAAGAAACGGATTTTATGTAATACGTGAATTTCAAGGGCATGGAATAGGAAGAGATATGCACGAAGACCCAGGTATTCCTAATTATGGCAAAGCAGGAAAAGGTATTCGTTTAGAACCTGGTATGACTTTAGCTATTGAACCTATGGTGAATATGGGAACATCAAATATCGAAGTATTAGATGATGGATGGACAGTTGTAACAAAGGATGGAAGTTTAGCAGCTCACTATGAAAATACAATTTTAATTACAGAAAAAGAACCTGAAATATTGACAATTATGTAATTTTATTATATACTATATAAGCTAATTGTGAAAAACCTGTGATGGGAGGGAAAAAATTTGGCAAAAGAGGATGTTATAGAAGTAGAAGGGACTGTTGTCGAAACACTTCCTAATACTAATTTTAAAGTAGAACTTGAGAACGGACATCAAATATTAGCACATATTTCAGGAAAACTAAGAATGAATTATATTAAAATTCTACCAGGTGATAAAGTAAAAGTAGAACTTTCTCCATATGACCTATCAAGAGGTCGCATTACATGGAGAGCAAAATAAAGACTCACGAAAATTCTTAATATAGATTTTATTTTTAAAGAGGTGAAAGAAATGAAAGTAAGACCATCTGTAAAAAAAATTTGTGAAAAATGCAAAGTTATAAAAAGAAAAGGTGTTATCAGGGTTATTTGCGAAAACCCTAAACACAAACAAAGACAAGGCTAAATCAGCCTTATTTAATTTGTTATAGATATTTGTTTAGGTTGCGGCTGGTAAAGTAGCATTTAGAAAATTACTTTACTTTCCTAAGCAATATTTATTATATAGTGTTATGTTATTTTATTGCTACCATTTGGTAGGCATTTCACTTTAAAATAACAAACACAGATACAAAATTAATTAATATTTTGGAGGTGCTAAAATATATGGCTCGTATAGCAGGAGTAGATTTACCTAGAGAGAAAAGAGTAGAAATAGGACTTACATACATCTATGGAATTGGATTATCAAGCTCACAGAAAATCTTAGCTGATGCAGGAATTAATCCTGATACTAGAGTAAAAGACCTAACAGATGACCAAGTAAATGCAATTAGAAAAGCAATGGAAGAATACAAGGTAGAAGGTGACCTAAGAAGAGAAGTAGCCCTTAACATTAAAAGACTTACTGAAATTGGATGTTACCGTGGAATTCGCCATAGAAGAGGACTACCTGTAAGAGGACAAAGAACAAAGACAAATGCTCGTACTCGAAAAGGACCAAGAAAACTAGTAAGTAAAAGTAAAAGTAAAAATTAAAGGTCAAAAGTAAAATGTGAATATTCAAATAGAAATTTGGTAGTAATAGTTTAACAATTACCAAATATTAAACAGAAAAAGGAGGAAAAATCAAAAAATGGCTACAAAAAATGTAACTAAAAGAATTCCTAGAAGAAGAGATAGAAAAAACATTGAAAAAGGAGCAGCTCATATTCATTCTAGTTTCAATAATACAATCGTTACAATTACTGATACACAAGGTAATGTGTTATCATGGGCAAGTGCTGGTGAACTAGGGTTTAAAGGTTCTAGAAAAAGCACACCATTTGCAGCTGGAGAAGCAGCAGAAACAGCTGCTAAATCAGCTATGGAGCATGGACTAAAAACAGTAGAAGTATATGTAAAAGGACCAGGTTCTGGTCGTGAAGCAGCAATTCGTTCGCTTCAAACAGCTGGGCTAGAAATCAGTATGATTAAGGATGTAACACCAATTCCTCATAATGGTTGTAGACCACCAAAAAGAAGAAGAGTATAAAAAATAATAGAGAGGTGAAATAATAAAATGGCAAGATATAAAGATGAACAATGCCGTATTTGCCGTAGAGAAGGTCAAAAGTTATTCTTAAAAGGTTCAAGATGTTATACTGATAAATGTAGTATTACAAGAAGAAATTATGCACCAGGACAACATGGACAAAAAAAGAAAAAACTTTCAGAATATGGTACTCAGTTAAGAGAAAAACAAAAAACAAAATCATTCTATGGTGTTGGAGAAAAACAATTTAGAAGATATTTTGAAATGGCAGAAAGCAAAAAAGGTATTACTGGTGAAATATTATTACAAATATTAGAAAGTAGATTAGATAATGTTGTGTATCGTTTAGGATATGGAAGTTCAAGAACACAAGCTAGAATGCTTGTAACACATGGTCATTTTGAAGTAAATGGACATAAGGTAGATATTCCATCATACCTAGTAAAACCTGGAGACATAATCAGTGTAAGGGAAATTAGAAAAGATAGTAAAATCATTAAAGAAAATGTAGAAGTAAATGGGGCAAGACCTGTTCCAGCATGGCTTGAAAAGAATGAAGAAAAATTAAGTGGTAAGGTTGTAAGACTAGCAGCAAGAGAGGATGTTGATATCCCAGTAGAAGAGCATTTAATTGTAGAACTTTACTCAAAATAGAAATGATTCATGAGCAGTTTGAAATGGAAATTATATTTTTCCTTTCTCACTTCTCAATTAGGAGGTAAAAAATGATTGAATTCGAAAAGCCAAATATTGAATGCTTAAATGTAGATAATGAAAACAACTATGCAAGATTTGTATGTGAACCATTAGAGCGTGGCTATGGTATGACAATTGGAAATTCATTAAGAAGAATTTTATTGTCCTCATTACCAGGAGCAGCTATCACAAGCATAAAAATAGAAGGCGTTGTTCATGAATTCTCTACTATACCAAATGTAGTAGAAGACGTTCCTGAAATTATAGTTAATCTAAAGAACGTAAGATTAAAACTTCATGAAAATGAAGAAAAAACAATTCGAATAGATTTTAAAGGTGAAGGAGAAGTAACAGCAGCAGATATTATTACAGATAGCTCTGTTGAAGTATTAAATCCTGAAGTACATATTGCAACTGTTGCAGAAGGTGGAAACCTTCAAATGGAAATGACTGTAGATATGGGAAGAGGATATAATACGGCTGAGAAAAATAAAAAACCAAATCAAGCAATCAATATACTTCCAATCGATTCTATTTTTACGCCAGTAAAAAAAGTAAACTATGCAGTGGAAAATACAAGAGTTGGACAGATGGTAGATTACGATAAATTGACAATCGACATATGGACAGATGGAAGTTTAAAACCATATGAAGCACTAAGTTTAGCTGCAAAAGTTATGACTGAGCATTTAAGTTTATTTATTGATCTTTCAGAAACTGCAAAAAACACACAGGTTATGATAGAAAAAGAGGAATCGAAAAAAGGTAAAGTATTAGAAATGCCAATTGAGGAACTAGAATTATCAGTAAGATCTTATAATTGTTTAAAACGAGCTGGAATTTCAACAGTAGAAGATTTAGCAAATAAATCTGGTGCAGATATGATGAAAGTTCGTAACCTAGGTAAAAAATCATTAGATGAAGTAACAAACAAATTACATGCTTTAGGACTTGACTTTGCACAAGAAGAAGACTAATTAAAATGCAATAAAAAGGAAGGTGAAAATTTTGGCTACCAATAGAAAGTTAGGAAAAACTACTGATCAAAGAATAGCAATGTTAAGAACACAAACAACAGATTTAATATTACATGAAAAAATTGAAACAACCTTAGCAAGAGCTAAAGAAGTAAAAGCTATTGCAGATAATCTTATTGCTCTAGCAATTAAAGAAAAAGACAATTTTGAAACAGTAGAAGTAAAAGTAAGAAAAGCAAAATTGGATGCTAAAGGAAATAAAGTTACAGAAAGAGTAACAAGCAAAAATGGTAAAGAATATCTTCGCGTTGTAAAAGAAGAAACAACCGAAAAGAGACAAAAGGATATGCCAAGCAGATTAAATGCAAGAAGAAAAATGATGACAAAATTAAATAAAGTAACTGACAGCGAAGGTAAAACAATTGATTTAACAAGCAAATTGTTTAATGAAATTGCTTCAAGACAAGAAGGAAGAGTTGGAGGTTACACAAGAATATTAAAGGTAGGACCTAGACGTGGAGACTCTGCTGAGGTAGCAATATTACAAATACTTTAGTATAAGAAGCTTAAACGTGTTATATAAAAAAACCCCTCAAGTTTTGAAGGGGTCTTTTTGCTTTTCTAAGAATTTTGAATTACGTGATAGGAGGAAAACAATGAAAAAATATTTATTTACAAGTGAAAGTGTAACAGAGGGTCACCCAGATAAATTATGTGACTCAATATCAGATAGCATATTAGATGCTTGTTTAGAACAAGACAAAAATGCAAGAGTTGCAATAGAAACCTTTGCTTCTCAAAATAAAATATGGATAGCCGGCCAAATGACAACAACAGCCAAGATTAACGTAGAGGAAATTACAAGAAATAGAATAAAAGAAATTGGCTATAATAACCAGGAAACAGATATGGATTACCGTACATGCGAAATAGAGATGAAAATTAACAAACAAAGTCCAGACATATCAATCGGTGTAGATGCTGGTGGCGCAGGAGATCAAGGTATAATGTTTGGTTATGCTTGTGACGAGACAGAAGAATTTATGCCACTTGCTATTTACATAGCTCATAGATTATCAGAAAGATTAACATATGTTAGAAAACAAGGAATACTTCAATATTTAAGACCAGATGGAAAAACACAAGTAACAGTTGAATATGAAGATGATAACCCAAAAAGAATTGATACAATTTTAATATCTAATCAGCACTTAGAGAATACTAAGCTAGACCAAATGAAACAAGATTTAATAAAACAAGTCATAGAACCCGTAGTAGATAAAAAATATATAGACAAAAATACAAAAATTTATATTAACCCAACTGGAAGATTTGTAATTGGAGGACCATTAGGGGACACAGGGTTAACTGGTAGAAAAATTATTGTAGATACTTATGGAGGTTATAGCCGTCATGGTGGAGGAGCTTTTTCAGGGAAAGACCCAAGTAAGGTGGATAGAACAGCTACATACATGTTAAGACATATTGCAAAAAATATAGTAGCAAATGGATTAGCAAAAAAATGCGAGATAGAAATTGCATATGGAATTGGAATGATAGAACCTATTTCTATATGTGTAGATACATTTGGAACTGGAACAAAAACGGCAGAAGAATTAATTGAAATTATAAAACGAAATTTTGATTTAACTCCAAATGGAATGATAAACTATTTAAATCTAAAGCAGCCAATTTACGCGAAAACTACTAACTACGGTCACTTCGGAAAAAAAGGTTTGACATGGGAAAATGTTATTAAATTAATATAGGCATAATTGTATTATATCTTAATTCACCAAAAAAAAGATAATGCATAATATATCACAGGAGGCGTTATAATGCTTGATTTTATTATGAATGTTGTGTTTTACACATTAGCACTTTATGGTGTAATTGAGATTATAAAAAGCATATATTACATTTTAACTTATACGAAATTGAAAGCTGATGGAATTTATTTGATTGTAGCTGTAAAGAATCAGGAAGACAAGATAGAAGGCTTTCTAAGAACAATATTATTTCGCATGATTTACGGAAAAGAAGAAATGATAAAAAAAGTAATGGTAGCAGATTTAGGCTCAGGTGATGATACTTTAAAAATTGTTGAGACTATAGGAAAAGATTATGAATACATAGAGCCAGTTAGCTGGAAAGAATGTAAAGAAATAATTGAAAACATTGATAAAAACTAGAAAATAATTTTAAGCCGAATTTCTGATAAAAAAACTTATTTTTTTATCAGAAAACTATCGTATTTTAATAAAATATATAATATAATTTACTCAGATTATACTAACTGATAGCATAATGTAAAAAGCTCTTATTTCAGTCGCAATACCTATTTTATTGTATAGGAAAAAACGACTGTTATCTTGACTCAGATATATAATAAAAAATAAAAGTAATATAATGTCAAACCATTCAAATAAAACAAAATGGAAGGAAAGAGAAGCTTTGGAGCAAAAAAGCATAAAGAAAAATTATCTATATAATCTGGTATATCAAATACTAATTTTAATCTTGCCAATTGTAACAACTCCGTATATTTCAAGAGTACTAGGTGCTGAAAAAGTAGGGATTTATAGTTTTACAATATCAATTGTAACATATTTTACTTTATTTGGTACATTAGGTGTTTCATTATATGGGCAAAGAGAAATTGCTTATGCAAGAGATAATATTAGCAGGCGAAAAAAAACATTTTTTGAAATTGTAATTTTTCGTTTTATCACCATGGCAATTTCAATTGGTGTTTATATATTAGTATTTGTAAGAAATAATGAATATCAAGAATACTATCAAATTCTAATACTATATTTGCTCGCGGCAGCATTTGATATAAGTTGGTTTTTTCAGGGAATGGAAGAGTTCAAAAAAACGGTAATTAGAAATGTTATCGTAAGAATAATAAGTGTATGTTGTATCTTCTTATTTGTAAAAACACAAGAAGATTTATGGAAATATTTACTTATTTATTCATTAGCAGATCTTATAGGCAATCTTTCATTATGGCTATATTTACCACAATACTTCAAAGGCATACAGGTAAAACACTTAAATATCAAAAGACATATTATAGCTATATCGTTATTGTTCATACCACAAATTGCAATAAAGTTATATAATATTGTTGATAGAACAATGATAGGCTATATGATAGCTGAAAAATCGGAGCTCGGTAACTATGAAGAGGCATATAAATTAATAAATGTTTTATTTACAGTAGTATCTTCATTAGGTTTTGTAATGGTTCCAAGAATAGCCAGTATATTTGCAAGTGGCGACAAGAAAAAATTAAATGAATATATTATAAAATCATTTCGTTTTACCTTCTTTCTAGCATTCCCAATGATGATGGGGATTATTACTATATCAAAAGATTTTGTACCAATCTTTTTAGGACCAGGATATGATAAAGCAGCAATTATTATTAACATATTAGCACCAATGATTTTATTGTGTGGAATTACAAATGTAATAGGAACACAATATCTATTACCAACGAAAAGGCAAAGAGAATATACGCTTTCAATATTAGCTGGTCTAATTGTAAACATAATATTGAATCTGCTTGTAATTCCAACGTTTGGAGCAATTGGTGCAGCAGTAGCGACAACAATAGCACAACTAGTTGTAGTATTAGTTCAGATATACTATGTTAAAAAAGAAATTTCAATAAAGCATGTTATAAAGTCAGGAAAAAAATATCTAACTGCAGCTGTGGTAATGTTAGCAATTTGTCTAATAATAGGATTAATTATAAAAAATGGAGTTACACTTGTAATTACAAATGTAATAGTTGGAATAATAGTATATTTCTTTATGCTAATAATACAAGCAGACAAATATGTTTATGAAATACGTGATATTGTTATAAAAAAAATAAAAAAATAGAATATCAAAGAAACAAAAATACAAAACTACTTTAAAAAAAGAACTGAATATGATACAATCCCCTTAACTTTATAAGTTAGGGGGAATTTTATGAAATTACCATTTCAAATAGCTTTATGTATTGGAAAAGCAATTGCAATTGCAGCTAGAATAGTAGATAACAACAGAGGAACGAATATTTCAGGAAAAATTGCAACAAAGCTTTGTCCAAATTTTATAAACCATTTTAAAAAAATAGACTATAATAAAGTAATCATGGTAACAGGAACAAATGGAAAATCAACAACAACAAACTTAATAGCACATACAATAGCAAAAAGTGGTCGAAAGACCGCAACAAATGGTGAGGGAGCTAATATGATGGGAGGAGTAGCAACCACACTAATTAAAAATTCGTCACTTAGTGGAAAATTTAAAAAAGAGTTTTTAATACTAGAAATTGATGAAAGAAGTTTACCTGCTATTCATGAGGTACTGCCAGCTAGAAATCTAGTTATTACAAACTTGCAAAAAGATCAAGTACAAAGAAACGGTGATCCAGATTTTATTTATAGAAAATTTGAAAAAGTAATTAATAAAGAAATAACCCTTTATATAAATAATGAAGAACCTAGAAGCAAAGCATTAGAAGATAAAGCGGGACAAGTAGTTTATTTTAGCGTTGACAAAAATGAGAATAGTTTTGAAAAAAATAGTTTTTATTGTGTAACATTACCATGTCCAAAATGTAATCATAAAATAGAATATGACTATTTTAACTTAGAAAGTATTGGAAATTTCCATTGTAGTAATTGCAATCATAGTTCAGAAGAAAAACCACAGGTAAAAATAACAAATATAGATTTGGAAAATAATCAAATAGAATGTGGAGAAGAACTTTATCCTATTACCTACACAACACCGTTTTATATTTATAATTATGCAGCAACTATTGCCGTTGCAAAACAAATGGGAATTACCTCAGAAGAAATAGCCAGTGGATTTAAAACTTTTGTTAATCCAGGAGAGAGAAGAGAAATATTAACATACAAGGGTAAAACTATTCACTACTTACGAATGAAACAGGAAAATCCAGAAACATTGCAATCTGCAATTGATACTGTTGCAAAAGACAAAAACTCAAAGGCTATTTTTATTGGATTTTATGAAGTAAAAGATTTCCTACCATATTATTCTAATACATTTTACTTCTTTGATTGTAATTTTCAGGATGTTACAAAAACACCAGTAGAAAAATACATTGTTTTTTCGAAAACTGTTTGTTATGATACTGCAAACCGTATTATTTATGACGGAGCAGATAGTTCTAAAATAGAAATATATGATTATGAAGAAGATATATCTGTTATATTAAAGAAAATGGATGAACTAAAAACAAATAATATATATATTCTAACTGGAATGAAACCATATAACAAGATAAAAAGTTTCTTAGCAGAGGAGGCGACAAAAAATGGATAAAATTGAGTTAAAATTAGTATGGCTATATCCAGACATATTAAATCTTCATGGAGAAAGAGGAAGCGTACAAGCATTTCAAAAAGTCGCTGAAAATT
This sequence comes from uncultured Clostridia bacterium, assembly GCA_944392885.1. Taxonomy (GTDB): domain Bacteria; phylum Bacillota; class Clostridia; order TANB77; family CAG-508; genus UMGS1754. The sequence continues at coordinate 16,617 of CALXYG010000001.1, read as the reverse complement.
TAGGTATTTCTTTAGAAATAGAGAGAATAGATAATTACACAGATAAAATTGACTTTGAAAATACAGATATTATTTTTTGCCCTCCTGGAGAATTAAAAGTAATACCAGAAGTGAAAAAATCATTAGAAATTCAAAAAGAAGAATTGGAACAATATATAAAAGATAGAAAGTACTTAATTGCAGTTGGAACAACGGGAAGTTTACTAGCTAAAGAAACTATAAGAGAAGATAATACAAAAATAGAAGGATTAGGAATATTAGATATTACCGGACAAGAGAGAAAAATGGTGTTAGGAGATGATTTGCACTTTTTAATAGAAAAAACAAAACAAGAAATTATAGGGTCACAAATTCAAATGATAGATTTTACATTACATAAAGCACAGCCGTTAGGAGAAACGATTTATGGTTATGGAAATAGCGGAGCAGGAAATGAAGGAGCAAGAAACCTAAATGTTATTTTTACAAACTGCTTAGGACCAGTATTTGTTAAAAATCCGTGGTGGACAGAAGCTATATTGAAAGATGCAGTATTAAATAAAATAAGTTTATTTAGCAAAGAAGAATACACTATAGAGAACAAATCATTTGAAACAACAAAAGACTTTATAAAAAGAAAACCCCAAATTACCTAATTAGCAAAGATATATATGCCTTTTTGGCAGAATAGGAGAAAAAATTGGAACTAGAAGGAAGTGTAGAAGAGATTATATATCAAAACGAGATAAATGGTTATACTATTTGTAGTTTTGAAACTAGAGAAGAAATTATCACAGCAGTAGGCTATCTCCCTTTTATAAATAAAGGTGATAACCTAAAACTAATTGGGAAATATGTTATTCATCAAGATTATGGTAGACAATTTAAAATAGATACATTTGAAAAAATCTTGCCACAAACAAAAGATGCAATGGAAAAATATTTGTCAAGTGGAATCTTTAAGGGAATTGGTCCTGCTACTGCAAAAAAAATTGTAGAAGCTTTTGGTGATGAAACAATTGCAGTACTCAAATTTGAACCATTGAAACTAACACAAATTAGAGGAATTAACGAAGAAAAAGCAAAAGAAATAGCATGTGAATTCAATGAAAAGTGGGAACTTTGGAATATTGTAAGTTTTTTGGAGAGATTTGGAATTAGTAGTAGTAATGCTAAAAAAGTTTATGATGTACTTGGTGTAAATGCAATTCATGAAATCGAAATAAATCCGTATGTTTTAATAGATATTACATATGGTGTGGACTTTAAAAAAATCGACAAAATGGCAATGAACCTTGGATTACCTTATAATAGTGATAAACGTATAGAAAGTGGAATAAAATACGCTTTGATTTTTGCTACTTATAATGGGCATACCTGTATTCAAAAAGAAAATTTAATTCAATTCGTAATTAATATGTTAGATGTTGAAAGCGAATATATTAAAAATAGTTTAATAAATTTAAATGTAAAAAAAGAAATTATGATAGAAAAACGTGAAGACAATGAATGGATTTATTTATACCCGTTTTATAAAGCGGAACAGAATATAGCAGAAAAAATAAAAGTTCTTATTTCATGTAAGAATAGTAAATTTATTAAAAACTTCGACAGTGAGTGTAAAAAGCAGGATAAACTTTTAGATATAAAGCTATCTGAAAAACAAAAAGAAGCAGTAGAAGCGGTAAATAATAATAATGTATGTATTATAACTGGAGGACCACGGGACAGGGAAAACAACCATAATTAAAGAAATAATTGCAATCTACGAAAGCAAAGGAATGAAAGTTACTTTGTGTGCCCCAACAGGAAGAGCAGCAAAAAGAATGACAGAAACAACAGGAAGAGAGGCTAAAACTATTCATCGACTACTAGAAATTGGAAAAATACAAGAAGAAAGTAAATTAGAGAATATTGATTATGACGTAATTCCAGTTGATGCAGATGTAATTATAATTGATGAAATGTCAATGGTAGATGTTTTTTTAATGAATTATTTAGTAAAAGGTATATATTTAGGAACTAAACTAGTATTAGTAGGAGATAGTAATCAATTACCTTCAGTAGGACCTGGCTGTATATTAAAAGATATGATTGAATCTGAAACAATACCAGTAATTAAGCTAAATAAAATATTTCGCCAAGCAGCTAAGAGTAAAATAATTGTTAATGCACATCATGTAAATCAAGGGGAAAATTTTATCTTAAAGGATGAAAAGAAAGAAACAGAAGACGACTTCTTTTATATTAATGAAACTGTACAAGATAAGATGTTATATCATGTACTATCACTTTCAAAAGATAGGTTAAAAAATTATGGAAACTATGACTTCTACCGTGATATGCAAGTTCTAACTCCAACCAAAAAGGGAATATTAGGAACAAAGGAATTAAACAAAGAATTACAAAATGTGCTAAATCCAAAAAGCGAAAGCAAAATAGAGAAAATATATGGAGAACAGATATTTCGCGAAGGAGATAGAGTAATGCAAATTAAAAATGATTATGATATCTATTGGGAAAAAAAGAATACAAATGAAAATGGAACTGGTATCTTTAATGGCGAAATTGGGAAAATTGCTAAAATTGACCAAGAAGCAAAACAAATAAAAATAGAATTTGATGATGAAAAAGTGGCATGGTATGCATATAGTAGTTTAGAAGAATTAGAATTAGCATATTGCATTACAATCCATAAATCACAAGGAAGCGAATTCAATGTTGTAATACTAGTAATTCCACAATCTGCTCCACTATTATTAACCCGAAACCTATTGTATACAGCTATCACAAGAGCAAAGAAATTACTAATTGTTATAAGTCAAAATCGTGTAATAGAATTTATGCTACAAAATGCAGAAAGCAAAACAAGAAATACAGGCTTAAAATATAAACTCAAAAAATAATATTGAAATCTGGGGGCAATAGTCCAAAATGTAATAAACATGGACTTTAGGAGACAAAATGCAATCTTTTTTCATGGAATTATTATTCCCAGCTAAATGTGGTTTCTGTGGAAAACTTAATACGGAATTTTTATGCAAAAAATGTGAGATAAAAATACAAAAAGAGAATTCAAATGCAGAAATTCGAGTCGCAGACAACACATTTTTTAAATATCACCTTTATTCATATTTGTACCAAGGAACAATTAGAAAAAAGATGATAGATTTTAAATTTAATGATCAACCAGAGCTTGCAAATACATTTGTGAAACTTTTGTTAAATAATAAAAAAATATGTGGATTTTTAAAAAATTATGATATAATAATACCAGTTCCAATGCACCAAAAAAAAGAAACACAACGAGGATACAATCAATCAGCATTGATAGCAAAAAAATTAGCATCTAAATTAAATATTGATTATGCACAAGATATCTTATATAAACATAAACAAACACTTATTCAAAGTAAATTAAATAGAACTTTACGAAAAACAAATCCAAAAGGTGCATATAACATAAAGAACATGCAGAAAATAAAAGAAAAAAAGATTATTTTATTTGACGATATTTATACAACAGGAAGCACAGTAACTGAATGCAGTAAAATTTTAAAACAAGCAAAACCAAAAGAAATTGCTGTATTTACTATTGCAAAAGATTAATAAGAGGTGAAAATAAATGGAAGAATTAGTAGAGAGTATTCTAGACTATATTAGAGCAGAATATACAGATTATGCAATCATGATAAATGGTGAATGGGGAAGTGGTAAAACATATTTTTGGAATAACAAAATACGTAAAAGAATTGATGGAATGCAGTTTAATGGCAAACAATATACAACAATATACATGTCATTGTATGGAATTTCCAACCTAGAAGACATTAGTAAAAAGATTTTTATTGAAACTACACAATTAATGGATAAAAACTTAAAAAAGTATATGAATGCTAGTGGACAATCTGCAATACCAGAATATGCTAAAACAGGGCTTGATATGGCCAACTTTTTCGGAGTCACACAAAATGGTGATAAAATTGATTATGCTAAATTCTTCTCTACAGATGACAAAGTATTATGCTTTGATGACCTAGAAAGAGCAAACGTAGATGTTATTGACATTTTAGGTTATATTAATAACTTCGTAGAACATGACCATATAAAAACAATTATCATATGTAATGAAAAAGAACTCTCTACAAAATTAAAAAGTAGCAATCTAGAGATGAAAACATTTATAGCTACTTATCTATTAGATAAAGAAGGAGACTTAGCTAAAACAGAAAAGCCAATGGTAGAAAAAATACGTGATAAAATTGAATACGTGTTTGATAAAGCCAATGATTATGAAAGAATTAAAGAAAAATTAATAGGTGAAACCTTTGAATATGCTCCAGAATTTAATTATATTATTAACGGACTACTAATGCGCTATGAAACAAATGCAGACTTAATACGTTTTTTGCGAGAAAACACTGGAATTATTATTTCTACTTTTAATAAAAGTGGAACAAGAAATTTAAGAATCTTAAAACATGCATTAAATGACTTTAAAAAAATATACGAGATGGTAAATAAAAATTATCCTAAAACTAATTATCGTATAATGCAAACAATGCTTATATTCACAATAGCTATTTCTTTTGAAATTAAAGCAGGAAAAATTACAAAAGACAAATTTATTCATATTATGGACAATGAAGAATACAAATCCATTTTAGTATCATCAAGAGTATTAATGGATAATAGACAATTTTACATCAAAGAATTTGATAATAACTATTACTACAATTTTAAATCCGAATATCGCTTCTTTAAATTCATTGAAATTTATGTAAGAACTAGAATCTTTGACATGAAGACATTTAAAAATAATATGGAAACAATCATTAATACAATAGACACAGAAAAATTGCCAGGTTATAAAAGACTTCTTACTGAAGAATACTGGAAAATTGCAGATGATGAATTTGATGCTATAATTGAAAGTATCATAGCTGATATTAAAGAAGGAAAAGTAACATTAATTGAGGTTGTAAAACTATTTGCATATTTTTCATATTTTTCCAAAAAAGGCTTAATCTCTTATGATATGAAAACAATAAAATCAATTTTCTTCAATGGAATGAACGTAGCATCATTAACATCCGAATATTGTCAAAATCCAGAGCAAGAACTAATACAGATTTCCATTGCCGAAAGTAGTGAAATGGAAGAGGTATTAAAACATTTCTATGAAATAAACGCACAATTAAAAGATAAGATGTACAAAGAAAAAGCAGAAGATATATTCAAGTGTATTCCAATGAAAATGGAATCTTTCTATGATCGTTTTGAAAAAGAATGTATGGACATCCCAATTTTTAAATATTATGATGTATATCAAATGTTCCAAAGAATTTCATGTGCTAACAATGAAGATGTAGTGACAATTCGAGAGATACTAAGAAGGCGTGTAGAAAAATATCAAAAAGAAATCGAACCAGAAATGAAGAACATAAAACAATTAAAACAAGTAATTGATGACTATATAAAAGGCAAAGATATAAGCATAAAAATTGTTATGTTAGATGAATTCTCGAAAGACCTAGGTTTTATATTAGACAAATACAAAGGTAGTTTATTTGCAAAAGTAGAGTAACTAGAAAATATAAAATTCATTATATTGTAATTTGAAATTAATCCTATCTGTAATAAAAATATCAAAGTAATTCTTTTCAAGCAAAAAAATGTATAAAAATCCTTTCTTTTGCAATACTAACAGTAGACATAATTTAAAAGGAGGGAAAATAGTGAAAGCAACAGGAGTTGTAAGACGTATAGATGATTTGGGAAGAATTGTAATACCAAAAGAAATAAGAAAGACATTGCGTATCAAAGAAGGTGACCCTTTAGAAACAACATTGGAACAATTAAGAATAGTTACGGAAAGCTTGAAATTACTGGCTTCTTAAAGAAAATGTAAAAATTAGAGTGTGATAAAAAATCAATGGATACATAAAAAAGATAGGACACTATCGTTATTATGGCATTTCACATAATAGTGCAAAGATAGGAAGTTTTAGATATAGAACAATAGAATATCTATTTAAGGTATTAAATATTAGCTTGTTTGATTAAAGTGAATGTTATTTCGAAGAGCCGTATGCGGGAAAACTGCACGTCTGTAAAGGAAATGGAGTTAAAATGGAAATAGTAGATGAACTATTTAAATTACAAGATAAAGAATATGCAGAATTTCAAAGTAAATTAACACCAACAGTTGATAAAAATAAGTTTATTGGTGTTAGAGTACCTGAAGTTAGAAAACTTGCTAAAGTATATATAAAAGAAGAAAAGTCAAAAGAATTTTTAAAAACATTACCACACGAATATTATGATGAAAATATGCTACATGGCTTATTGATTTCAGAAATTAAAGACTATGAAGTATGTATAAAAGAAGTAGATAAATTTCTTCCATATGTTGATAATTGGGCTGTTTGTGATATAATGTCACCTAAAGTATTTAAAAAAAATAAGGATAAAATAATAGAAAAAATAAAAATTTGGTCAGAATCAAAAGATATATATACATCTAGATTCGGGATTGAAATGCTAATGAGACATTTTTTAGATGAAGATTTTAAAACTGAATATTTGGAAATTCCAGCTAAAGTTAAAAGCGACGAATATTATGTTCAAATGATGATAGCGTGGTGCTTTGCAACAGCACTTGCAAAACAATGGTACGATACTATTAAATATATTGAAAAAGAAAAACTTACTAAATGGGTTCATAATAAAACAATTCAAAAAGCAATAGAAAGTTATAGAATAACAAATGAACAAAAAGAGTATTTAAAAGGTTTAAAAATTTAATAATAACTTACAATTAATTGCATGAATTACAATTCTGAATTACTTTATACGGAAGTATAGAGTAATTTTTCTTTTTGTGATATTATAACAATAGATAGTAAAGTTGCAATGGAGCCAAGGTATATGGATATATTATTTGAAATAATTTTTGAGATATTTTTTGAAGGTAGTATAGAAATTCAGTTAGTTATTCAAAAGTCATAAAAGATTTATCAACAGCATGCCATGATTTTATAACTCAAAAAGTGGAAAATGATTTTGTATATTATTATTTTATCACCAATACTGTTGGAATTTCTTTCCAGATGATTCAAAAGATATGATAAAAAATAAATTATATGTAATTTTAAAAAATGTATAAAAATAAGGTGAAAATTTGTAACAAAAAGCTATACTTGATTGTCATATATATAGTAGGAGGTAAATGTTATGCAAAACATAGAAGAAGTATATAAAGAAAATTTTGAAATAGTAAAGAAATACTTGTTTTGCTTAACCCATAATAACGAGCTTGCTGAAGAAATTACACAAAAAACCTTTTACATAGCAGTTAAAAAAATTGATAAATTTAAAGGCAAATGTAAAATATCAGTGTGGTTATGTCAAATTGCTAAAAACCTATGGTACAATGAAATCAAAAAAACGAAGAAAATAAAAAATATTGATGATGAAGATACGCTAGAAATGATTCCATTACAAAATGTTGAAGAAATTGTAATATCTAATGAAAATAAAATAAATCTTTATAAGGGAATACAAAAACTAGATATTCCGATGAGAGATGTTATATATTTACGAATTACCGGAGAATTAAGTTTTAAAGAAATAGGAAGCATTTTTAATAGAACTGAACAGTGGGCAAGAATAACATTTTATAGGGGAAAACAAAAATTAAAGGAGGTTGATGAAAATGAAAAAAGAATGTAAAATAATACAAGATTTATTGCCAAATTATATTGAAGAACTTGTTAGTGAAGATACGAAATTATTTATAGACGAACATTTAAAAAAATGTGAAAATTGTCAAGAGGCGTTAGAAAACATGAAAGAAAAATTAACAACAAATGCAGAAAAAGTAGACAAAACAGTTAATTGCTTAAAAAGATATAATAGAGAGTTGAAAGTACTACAAATAATATTATTGATAATATTAGTGTCATTCGTTCTAAAAGTTGGACATAAAGTTATTATTTTAAATAGTTTAGAAAATAATTTTGAAAAAGCCTTAAATTCACAAAACTTCTATACAAAATGCGAAGAATATTCGTCAGGAAAAATAGTAGAAAATGCAGCAAGAGCAATGAGTACAAAAGAAACTTATTATAAAGACGGAGATTATTTAAGTACATTTTCTTTCAGTGATGAGAATGGTAGAAAGAGAGAAATTAATTATTATGAGGCAAATGGAGAAAAAAAGACATTTTTAAGTTCAACTAATGCTGGGCAAGAAACGATTCATGAAGATATAACAAATAGTAGTGAAGAAAAAGTAATATATAGACCAAATTGTTATATTGTGGAAAGTGAATATAATAAATTGTATATGGCAATATTCATGGATATTGATAAAGTGCAAATTGGAAAAGATAATTGTTACCGTATTAGGGATGGAAATGTGGAACGCTATATAGATGAAAAAACTGGTATAACAATAAAGGTGGTAAATATCAAAGATGGTATTATATTAGACATGTATTATGAAGTCGGAAATGTAAATGAAGATGATATTATTATTCCAGTAGAAATAGATAAATAAGTAAACAAACAGGTAGAATCATAAAACTACCTGTTTGTTTAACTATTTAAGAAGTTAATTTGTTAAGAATAGTAAACATTATTGTTTTAGTATTAGGCCTTTTTAACGTTTGTAACTTAAAATATAAAAGAAATTTATTACTATCACATTCATAAAAGCTCAACGAAGAGGAGTGTAATATATTACATTTTACATTATTTATACTAGTTTTATATTTTAGTGCCAAAAAGGGATAGATATCTTTAGTTAAATTATCGTTAGTGTCGCCATTAAGGTATAAATACAATATTGCTTCAGATAAATAGACAGTGCCTTTATGAGAAGGATTATAATGTAATATGTTTAGTTCTCTGTTGATTTTCTCTTTGATAACTTTTAAAGTAGAATTATAATTTTTTTCTTTTATAAAATTGTTTAGTACAGTTGATAAGATATTGAAGTCTATTGGTTTATAGATTACTGAATATACAAAATCGTTATGAATAATTTTTGATATCATATTTATTTCGCCGGAAACTATTGTAATAGAGTTTTTATATTTAAAAACGTTATTTTGAGCTAAATGATTAATAATATCTATTCCAGAAATATCAGGCAAATTTAAATCTAGTAAAATAAAATCTATTTCAGGATTAGCAAGTAAATTTAATGTTTCTTGACCAGTATATACGTAACTATATAGTTTTATATTATTAAAATTGCTGGAAATAAAATTAGTAAGTTGTTGACATTGCCTTACATTGTCTTCTACAATTAACATATTTAACAAAACAAAAAACCTCCTGTTTTTTTATTTCTTTGTGTGTACTTTTTTATTTTAGCATATATCGAGAAAATAGTATAGTTTCTGACATTTTATAACTTTTTATAACTTTTTAAATAATAGCTAAAATTGTATGTTAGAATAAAAAACGAATATTGATTGCGTTGCAATATTCGTTACTACTAATGGACTATTAGATAATTTAAGGTTTATTGGTGGTAAGTGTGTTGGAGAATAAATAACGCGACACAAGGAGGATTTCATGATGAAAAATGCTACTCGGTTTCCCTTTAAAACTTTCCTGGCACTTGTCCTGGTAATGTTGGCTGTGTTCGCTATGTCGACTACTGCCAGTGCGGAGGAACAATACTTGGTACATAGGTCTGGATATCTCGCTCCTGGTGGAAGAATCTCAGGACCTGTTTATCCTAATTATGGACGTACTATGGGTATCATTGTGGGAGCAGGTGTTACGAGCAATGTTTCAGATGCCTACCTAGAATTCACAATGCCCCCTGTGTATTGGGCAAGGGTATATGCTGATACCGATGGCAATGTGGAAGTTGTATATAGTGGGGTTCTATCGTCCGAGTATGTCGTTAATGGCAATACTTGGATATTGGAAAATCCTACGAATTATACGATTGCCTATACTCTTGCTATCATCGAACGGTGGTAAATAAAAGCTAAACACAATCTCCAACACAGGGAAGAGAGCTGGATACGGCTCTCTTTTCTTTTAAAAAATGTCAAGAAAATGTTGTAATACTAAATAAAATTTGTAAACATCATAAGAATGACAAATTGGACACTTACCATTTTTAGACTTATCTGATATAATATTTTTCATGAAGCCTCATCCTTTCTGGGAGATATTTAGTTTTGGTTAAAAATATTATATCAGAAGGGATATGAGGTTTCAATTTTCATTTAAGTTAACAAATCGAAAAAAATATACAAGGAGAAAATTGAATGGAAAGAATTTATATAAATAGAGATTGTTGTATTGCTTATTCAGTATTAGCAATAGATAGTATATATCATAGTGCTAATAAAGAAAAAACATTAAATGATTTCATAGAAGAGGTTAAAACAATGCTTGAATTACATGAAGATGAAATAAAAGTAATGAATCTAATGGAAAATGTAGTATCTAAAGAAAAAAATATAAGATTAAAATTACTAGAGGTAATAACAAAAAAACATTAAATAACTAAATGTTTAAAATAGAAAATTATGGACATATTATAAATAAGATAATGATTATTATCTTAACTATAAAAGAAGGAGGATTATAATCTTGAAGATAAACGTAAATGAAGGCGCAAAGATAGTTACATTATGGCTAAATAGCCGAGAAAATGCACGAAAGAATCTTCCAGCAAATATAGAAAAAAAAATAGAAGAATATAAACAAAAAAAATATAAAATATGTATATATCAATCAGGGAATGAAGATCTAAAACGAAATCTACTAAGACTAGTAATTAATAATTCATACTAACATATAAGGAAAACTTATATGTTTTTTTATTAAAATCTTAAGTTAAAGTGGAAAAATCGTGAATAATATAGTATAATAAAAATGTATTCATTGATAACACACTTTAGAGGAGGGTAGATAATGTGTGTTACAAGAAAACTTAAAATTGGCAATTACGCCAGAGTAAGTTACGATGAAGACAAAGAAAGGTATGAAAGTATAATAAACCAAAGAAATTTAAATGATGACTTTATTCATGAAAGATTTGGGTATGAAGTAGAAATAATTTATTTTGAAGATGACAACTATAGTGGATATAAATTTGATAGACCAGATTTTTCAAGAATGAGAAACATGATTACAAACAAAGAATTAGATATTATTGTTGCTAAAGATTTATCAAGGATTGGAAGGCATAATGCAAAAACTCTAACATTTTTAGATGAATTAGATGAAGTTGAAGTTAGACTAATTGCAATAAATGATAATTTAGATACTTTTAAAAATAATGATAATGATTTAGTAGGGATAAAAACCTGGTATAATGAATTATACGTGAGAGATATTAGTAGAAAGATAAGAAGTATAGTTCAAAACAAATCTAAAAATGGGGCGTGGATAACTAATGTACCTTATGGATATGTAATGATGGATTATCAAAAAAGAGAGTATAAGGTTGATAGAATAGCAGCACAAATTGTTTTAAGAATATACAAAATGTATGTTGGTGGCATGGGGTATAAATCAATTGCTAAAACTTTAACAGAAGAGGGAATACCTACTCCAAAGAAACGATTGAAGCAATTGTGGGAGGAACAAGGAAAAATATATACGGGATCAACTAGTAATATTTGGAGTGTACCTTCAATAAACCATATTATATGCAATGATTTCTATATTGGTACGTTACGAACAAATAAGTATTCAAGAAAAGGAATTAATGGAACAACAAAAAAGTTATCAACAAGTGAAGAATATGTTTTTGAAAATTTTCATGAACCAATAATACCTAAGGAATTATTTGAAAAAGCAACGGAAGTGCATAAAAAAAGAGCAGATAGTAAATCTCATTATAGAGGAACAAAAAAATATGATAATGATTATACAGGATTAATGAGATGTGGAGATTGTGATTCACCAATGTTTTCTATTAGTAATGGTAAAAGAAAACCAGCATACTATTGTGGTGGGTATCATAGACATGGAAAATCTGCTTGCACAAGTCATCATATATTAGTATCTGTGTTAGATGATTTAGTTAAGCAATATATAGTTATGATAAAGCAAAATGCAAGTCAGCTTATTGACTATCTAAATAGCGAATTAGCTAAAAGTAGAAAAGAAGAAAATAAAACAAATAAAGGTATAGGTTTGCTAGAAACTTTAAAACAGGAACTAGAAAAAGCAAAAAGTGAGCTAAAAGTTACATTGCAACAAAAAATAAGAGATATAATGAAAAATCAAGATAATAGAGAATATATAGAAGAAATGTATTCTGCTATTGAAAATGAATTAAACAATAAGATAAATCTACTAAAGTCTCAAATTGAAACAGAAGAAAAAAACAATGAAAACAAGAAGCAAGTAATTGAGGCAAAAAAAGATGCTTTAAAAATCTTTGATGATATATTGAAAAAAGAAAAGTTAGACAAACGAGATTTAGAAACCTTAATTGATTGTATATATATTTATGAAGACAAAATTATAATAAAATTAAAATCTAATATTGAAAATATATTAGATATAGGTAATCAAGTTGGAATTTCAAGACAAAACATTACAGCAATACAAAAGAATTTAAAGCATAATGATAGAAAATTCTTTACTCAAATTAAAAGAGGGACAAATTATTCCAATGATGTAAACAACGGTGACCCTTTAGAGATATTTACAGATAAAGAAGGCGAAGTAATTCTTAAGAAATATTCTCCAATTGGTGAATTATCTGAATTTGCTACAGGTTATGCAGAAACACTTGCAAAAACAACAGGACACATTGCATGCATTACAGATAAAGATACTGTTATTGCAGTATCACGGTGGTTCAAAAAAAGAATTTTTAGAACAGTCATTAAGTAAAGAATTAGAAGAAGTAATGGAAAACAAAGAAATTTATACAAGTAGAGATAATAATGAAATTGCATTACCAATTACTGAAAACGATAATCACGAACGAAAATTTAATGCACAAGTTATTTATCCAATTGTGTCACAGGGAGATGTAATTGGAAGTGTTATACTTTTATCAAAAGATCAAAACACGAAAATGGGAGAATCTGAATTTAAGGTAGTACAATCGGCAGCAGGTTTTTTAGGAAGTCAAATGGAAATTTAAAAAAACAAGTGAGAAAAAAGAAAACTTTTTTCTCACTTGTTAATTTAATAAAAGAGATATAAAATAATGTTGTCAGTTATAGACAAGTAAAAGCAAACAAAATATTGCAATTTTACTATATTTATAATATAATCAATAATCAAAGAGGAGGATTTAGAATGAAAGCAATAGACATTCGAAACAAATTTTTAAATTTTTTTGAAAAACATGGACATAAAATTATACCAAGTGCATCATTAATACCAGAAAATGATCCTTCCGTGTTATTTACAACAGCAGGAATGCAACCACTTATTCCATACCTTTTAGGAGCAAAACATCCAGAAGGAGATAAGCTTACAGATTATCAAAAATGTGTTAGAACAGTAGATATAGAAGATGTAGGAGATAATAGACACCTAACATTTTTCGAAATGCTTGGAAACTGGTCTTTAGGTAGTTATTTTAAAGAAGAAGCAATAAAAATGAGTTATGACTTTTTAACAAAAGAATTACATATACCAGTAGAAAAATTATCGGTTACTTGTTTTGCAGGGGATGAAGACGCTAAACGTGATACAGTTTCAGCAGAATGTTGGAAAAAAGTAGGAATCCCAGAAGAACGAATATATTTTTTTGGAAAAGATAACAATTGGTGGATTGCAGGAGAAGAAGGACCTTGCGGTCCAGATACGGAAATGTTTTATGATACAGGAAAACAGGCATGTGGGGAAAACTGTAATCCATCTTGTGACTGTGGAAAATATGTAGAAATTTGGAATAATGTATTTATAAAAAAAAAAAAAAAACCAGATGGAACATACACAAAATTAACTCAACGTAATGTAGATACTGGACTTGGCTTAGAAAGAATGGCAATGTTATTACAAGGCAAGGAAACACCATATGAAATAGAAATATTTGCACCTATTATGAAAAGACTAGAAGAAATTGCAAAAGTAGATGAAATACAAAGCAGAAGGATTGTAGCAGAACATTTACGCTCAAGTATGATGATTATAGCAGATGGTGGAAGACCAAGTAACATAGATAGAGGGTATGTATTAAGAAGACTAATTCGTAGAATGACAAGACATCTAAGGAAATTAGAAATTGACTTAAATGAAATTTCTAATTTGGTAGACTTATATGTGGAAAATTTAAAAGAAATGTATCCAGAATTGAAAGAAAATAAAGAAATTATAAAAAATGTACTAATTGAAGAGAAAAACAAATTCATGAGAACATTAGAAAACGGGGAAAGAGAATTTAACAAAGCAGTAGAAAGAATAAAGAAAGAAGGGAAAAATAAAATAGATGGACAAACTGTTTTTAATTTATATGAAACATATGGATTCCCACAAGAAATTACTATAGAATTAGCGAAAGAAAATGGAGTAGAACTTGAACTTGAAAAATTTGACGAATTATATAAAGCTCATCAAGAAAAGTCAAGATTAGGTGCAAAGCAAAAATTCAAGGGAGGACTTGCAGAACAAAATGAACAGACAACACAGTATCATACAGCAACTCATCTTTTGCACCAAGCTTTAAGGCAAGTGTTAGGAGAACATGTAAAACAAAGTGGCTCGAATATTACAACAGAAAGATTACGTTTTGATTTTACACATCCACAAAAAGTAACACCTGAAGAACTAAAAAAAGTAGAGCAAATTGTAAATGAACAAATTCAAAGAGACCTAAAAGTAACATGTGAGGAAATGTCATTAGATGAAGCAAAAGCAACAGGAGCAATAGGGCTTTTTGAAAGTAAATATGGTGACAAAGTAAAGGTTTATACAATAGGAGATTTTAGTAAAGAAATCTGTGGAGGACCTCATGTAGAAAGAACAGGAGAAATGGGAAAATTTATTATAAAAAAAGAAGAAGCAAGTTCATCAGGAGTAAGAAGAATCAAAGCAATTTTAGAAAAATGAAATTTAGGAGGTAAAAATGGAAGATTGTATTTTTTGTAAAATAATTGCAAAACAAATTCCAGCTAATGTAATATATGAAGATGAGCAGATAATAGCATTTCGAGATATTCATCCAGTTGCACCAGTGCATATACTAGTTATTCCCAAAAAACATATAGCCTCTTTGATAGACTTAACAAAAGAAGATGAAGCAATTGTTGGAAAAATATACACAGTAATTAATGAGATAGCAGAAAAAGAAAAACTAAATGAAAGAGGATTTCGTGTTATTGTAAATTGTGGAGAAGATGGAGGACAAGAAGTAAAACATTTGCATTTCCATTTAATAGGCGGGAAAAAATTAGGCACAAAAATTGTAAATTAACTACTATTAAAATATAAAAAAATATGATATAATAATATATAATAGGAGGTTATAATATGTTTAATAGTAAATATAGTAATTTGTTAACCGTCTTACTAGTTATAGTAATAATAGCAATTATAGGGTTATTAATTTTTATTGGTATTGATGTTTATAGAAAATATTACATAGAAAAAGAAACACGGAAAAGGAGTAGAGCATTTTAATCAAATTATAGAAGAAGAAAATGAGGAACAAAATGTTATAAATAATACAACAAATCGGAAATAATATTGAAAATCCATATGGTAATAATATTATAACAAATACTACAAACAATAGTAGTGGAAGCTCCACATCAAAAGAAATTTACTATAAGGGATTTGTTCAAAAAGGAAACATAAGTATTCCAAAAACAGGGTTAGAATGTCCAATATTAGAAGATGCTACAAAACCAGCTTTAGAGGTTGCAGTGGCAATTCAATTTGGACCTGGATTAAATCAAGTGGGAAACACAGTTATTGCAGGACATAATTATCATAATGGATTATTTTTCTCAAATAATTATAAAATTGAAGTTGGGGACAAAATATATATCAAAGATAGAAGCGGAACAACTGTAACATATACAGTATATAGCAAATTTGAGACAACAGGAGAAGATAGTTCATATATTAGTAGAAACACAAATGGTGCAAGAGAAATTACACTATATACATGTAATGATGATAGTAGCAAGAGAATTGTAATTCTTGCTAAAGAGTAGTGGTTTTTCATAGCATATTATAGGACAAATAATGATTTAACTTTGAAAAAATGCATTTATATAACTAAAAAAATTCGTCATATGACGAATTTTTTTTGGCTGGGGTGGGAGGATTCGAACCGCCGAAATGCATGAGTCAAAGTCATGTGCCTTACCGCTTGGCTACACCCCAATATACAAATTGTTAACTGGGGTGGAAGATGGGACTCGAACCCACGACCTCTGGTGCCACAAACCAGCGCTCTAACCAACTGAGCTACATCCACCATACTGCTATCACTAAAGTAGCAATATTTATTTTAACCAATTTTTATTTATTTGTCAACTATTTTGCAAAAATTTTTGAGGCTGTCATAAATTTTGTGTAAACTAAAATACCTTTTATGGAGAGTGTAAATATTTAAGAATTAAAAAGGCGTGAGTGTTAGTGTAAATTGAATGAAAGAACTTGTATATAAGAAGCTTGCGT